>JAFGVF010000423.1 GCA_016938155.1 Candidatus Cloacimonadota bacterium | reverse complement strand
TGGACGTTACAATCTGGAGTTGCTGCCTAAGTAGCACGACTCTCCGGGTCGTGATTCTTCGACCGGTACGGTCGCGTAACATAAGCATCCTGGTTGTGTCTTATTCCCTTCTTAATCCCTAATCCCTAATCTCACTCACCTTCGGCTTCTTATAGGTCACATTGAACATCGTTTCATGCAACCAGTTTTGGAAAGAGGAGTCATCACTGAAAAGGGCATATAGTTTGGTATGGTCTGTTACATAATCTAAAAAGATGTCCTTAAGTGCCTTTTTCAGTTCAATTCTGACATTTTGCTCATCTGAGTTCTTCATCGCATTTTGGTATGTTTTATTCTCTCGCAGTTTTTCAGGTATCTCTTCTGTGATAATTTTTCTTATTTTGTCTTTATCACTCCATCCTGCATTTCCAAACAGTTCATTGAATTGCTTCAAGATATTGCTAAGATAATCAAACTCCGGTTCTCTGCTTTTCCCACCCCCAATTCCGGGAATAGGGTCAATCTCGCCATCCTCATCCGCAAGGCTTATCTGCTGTTGACTCAGTTTCTCCAATCTATAACTATCCATATCAATGGTTTCCAACAATCCTTTGGTCGGATCATCTTCTATTGGAGCCGGCAATTTTGGAATAAGGAAAGTAAGGAATATGGACAGCTTTTCCCACTGGGCATTGTTATACGGAAGTAAAGCTGAAAGATAGCTGTAAACCCGATTAAATGCCTTCGCTTTACCTTTAAAGTCAACCTGCCCGTCCTCATCAAGCTCATGCATATAACTTATAACACAGTTGTCGAGAATAGGGTCAAGAGTTTCTCTACTTGCATCATCGAGGAACAATGAGACAAGATTCTCAATATCATCAGGACTATATATCTGATATCCATCTAAGGCTGTTTTTAAGTCATGTAATTTATCCGGGTCAGTCTCATCGCTTAGAATAGTAGTTCTATAATAATCTTTGAATGAATCCCGTATTATATCAACATCATTGATAAAATCAAGGATGAAGGTATCATGTTTCTGCGGGTGTGCCCTGTTTAGTCTGGATAGGGTCTGTACTGCCTTTATACCAGACAGAAATTTATCTACATACATTGTGTGAAGCAATGGCTCATCATAACCTGTTTGAAACTTATCTGCAACAATCAGGAAGCGATACGGGTCTTCTTGAAACTTATCTTTTATTGCATCACTTGAGAACAGGTTAAAGCTTGCTTCCGTCATTTTCGCACCGGCTATTACCTGCTCTCCTGAGAATGCGATTATTGCTTTATAGGGGCTTTTTCTTTCTACCAAATATGCTGAGACAGCATTGTAATACTCAATCGCCAGTTTTATTCCATTGGTTATTATCATTGCTCTGGCTTTCCCGCCAATCTTTCTGCCTCCAATCACCTGTTCATGGAAGTGGTCAACCATTATCTCAGCCTTCTGACGAATGGCATGCTCATTAGTTTCCACATACTTCTTCATCTTCTGCATGGCTTTTTTAGTATCGTATTGCGGGTCACCTTCAATCTTCTTGGCGAGTTTATAATAACTCTTGATTGGCGTATAGTACTTCAACACATCGAGGATAAAGCCTTCTTGTATTGCCTGTTTCATTGTATAGCTATGGAAGGGAAGGTGCTTAACTTTATCACCTTCAGGCATAGGGAAGCCGAACATTTCAAGGGTTTTATTCTTCGGAGTTGCCGTAAAGGCAAAGTAACTCGCATTCGTGAGCATCTTTCGGCTATCCATTATCTGGATTATTTTATCTTCGGTAGTTTCCTCTTCCTCGGAGTCTCTTCCGGTTTCAGACAAGGCGATATTCATTTTGGCATTAATCCTTCCACCCTGACTTGAGTGTGCTTCATCGATAACAATGGCAAATTTGTTATGCCTGTGTTCATTCCCGATTTCATCGAGAATAAAGGGAAACTTCTGAATAGTAGTTATGATTATCTTCTTACCTGCAATCAGCATTTGCCTCAATTCTCTGGCACTATCGGCATGACCGACCACTGTCGAGACCTGAGCAAACTGTTTAATAGTATCTCTAATCTGTTTATCGAGTATTCTACGGTCAGTAACCACGATTATGGAATCAAACATATCCCTGTTTTCTCTTCTCAAACCGATTAACTGATGAGCAAGCCAGGCAATGGAGTTACTCTTCCCGCTTCCTGCCGAATGCTGGATTAAATAGCGTTTACCAACATCAGTACTCCCTGCATCCGCAAGCAGTTTTCTTACTACATCAAGCTGATGATAACGGGGAAATATCTGGTCTTTCTTTGATTTCTTTGTCCTTTGGTCTTTCTTCTCTGTTATCTGGGCATAGTTTTCGATAATATCCGTCAACATGGGTTTTGTCAGTATCTGCTTCCACAGGTAGTCAGTGGCAATCCCGTCTGGATTGGGCGGATTACCCGCTCCATCGTTAAAACCTTTATTGAAGGGTAAGAACCAGGAATCATTTCCCTTCAAGTCTGTACACATCCACACTTCATGGTCATCAAGGGCAAAGTGAACAAGACATCTGCCGAATTTAAACAACAGTTCCTTCGGGTCACGATCTCTTTTATATTGGTGCATGGCATCCTGCACCGTTTGCTTGGTAAGTTTATTCTTCAACTCAAAGGTCATTATCGGTAAGCCGTTCAGGAATATCCCCATATCAAGGGCAAGTGCCCTCTCGTCCGGACTGTATCTTAGTTGTCTGGTAACGCTGAATATGTTATTCTCAAATAGCTCCACTGCTTTCTTGTTTGCCTTTGATGGTTTCCCATAGAAAAGCTCAAGAGTTGCAGGACCATGCGTCAGACCTTTTCGCAGGACACTGACTGTTCCGCTTTTGGCAATCTCACCTTGCAGGCGATGGAGAAACTTCAGGCGTCTTGGTCCATCCTCTTCAATACCCAACATTGCAACCATGTCTGCTTGCGTTGCATTAAGAAAGTTCATCAATTGCACGGTATCAACTGCATGCTCCCTGTCATAATCAACTGGATTGCCTTTAACATAACCGGCATCATTTATCAGCGACTCGACTATTATTGTTTCTAGACCTTTTTCGGTAATATCTGTTGATGACATTGGTTATACCCCTGATCTTTTTCTACTTTTTTCAATCGGATTATTGTCAAGTTCGGTTAATTTCTTAACGCAAACCAGCCCTATTACAAGTTTTGCACCTTTCTCTTTCAGGTACTTGGCATAGCTCCATAAAGTAACCCCTGTATTATAAATATCATCAATAACTATTATGACTTTATCTCTTACGATTTCGTTCAGTCTGATATTCTCATCATAGTAATAAACTTTATTCCAAAATCGTATCTTTTCGTCAATGGTAAGTTCCTGCAAGTTTGGTTTACTTATTGTCATAGTTGGAATTATCATAGATAAAGAGAGAGATTGTGCCAACCTTTCTGTTAGTACCTGTGATAGTCTTTTATCTCTTTCAGATACAGGTGTTGTACTCAACACTATCTCTTCTCTAATGCCCTGAATAGGTAAGTCAGTGAAAGCTGTTTTTAATCTGTATATCAGATAATTTAACTGAACCTGACCCTCTTCCGAACTATAGTTCTCATAAATATTGTGTACAATTTTGCCCATTTCTGTATAGTAGAGAGTGAGTAGTAAATCAGGTTTTTCATTTCGCTCCGTTCGTTTATCAAGTGCCATACAATAATCCAATTCATTGGAAAAATATCTCTTGATACCCGGATTCAATCCAATTAATTGGTACTTCCGAAACTTCTCTATCCAGCTTATCATATTCTCAATCTCTTTATCAGAAAGCAGATTGGAAGGGAACCAACAGTAACATTGATTATCATTGTTTGCCTTGCCCCATAAAATGCCGGCTTTTGAGACAACTTCAGGAAAAGTAGCTTCAAACAGCTCGGGATATATATGCTTTGACATGTATATAGAAACACTGCCATTGGCGAATTTCACCAGCGACGCTGCCAAGGTAGTTTTCGATATATCAATCTTGGGGATTATCTGAAGTTCAAAATGGAAAGGCATATATCCCTCCTTAATAATCGTCTATATTTCATAACTTCTAATAATCGGATAAAAAGAAGCCTTATTTGTTTTTATCTCTGTTCCCCAGTACTTATTAGGAACTGTAGTTTGATTATAGTTTTTCAGTATATTTTCCCAATCCTCATGATCTTTGAACCTGTCTTTCCACTCTTCCACATTTAGGAAACCAAGATAGATTAACACGACAGGTATTCCCATCTCGGCTAATTTCCAACTCCAGGCAAATCTGTTTGCAAGCTGATAATGAGAATCTACAGAAAGATTACAGTCAGGGAATATGCTATTTACTTCTTTCAGAGCTTTTTTAATTTGTGTCCTGTTTAGTTCCTTAGCATCGGACTTATCCTGCTCATGCAACTCTATCTTATGTGCCTTTGCTTCCACGAGTATCAATCCTGCTTGACCATTAATTTCAGCTTCACAGACGATATCCCATACAGGCGTAGTTCCTGATTTGATTAGCCACCAATCTTGAAGCTCTTTTGCTTTACCGACAGCAAGTGTCTTAAGTTTACACTTATTCAATTGTAGCTCTGTAGGATTCTTATATCCTTGTGGATAAAATTCATGTTCTGGTTTAATTTCTATTTTCAGGGCATCTCCAAGATTGATTATCTTATTCAATTCCTCTTTGAATGAGGTTAATCCTGTTAATCTAAGGCACCTTTTTTTGCTTCCCTTCTTAGACATCCATTCCCTCCTCTGCAACCATATCATCTATCTCATTTTCATCTTGTTCTATATACTCGGCCAATTGATCTCCCGGTACATCAGGTACCACAATATCCCGCACATCTAATTTACCAGTAACAACATCCGAGATTAAGCGGGTTTGGAGCTCTTTAAGAAGCAATATCTTGTCTTCAATTATCTTTATCATCCCACTTGCATTTTCATTGATTCTATTTATATACGAATGTATTTTATCTTGTGTCTCTCTCTTAGGCACTGCTACATGAACTCTATGGATATAGTTGCGATTTAAGGTGGGTACCGCTGAACCTTCACTAACAGCAGCCATATCAAAGTTAGCAATAAAATAATACAACCAATTCCAATCATTGCCAAAATTATGTAAAACAAACAATGCTGTATTATGAGCCCAAAAATTCACATCTATAAAGTTAACTTTTCCGGTGCTCCCACTCCTACCAATAGTTATATTCGGTGCTTTTGTTGTATATTGGTTATGGAATCCAATCACTCCATTAGAGCCCATAACTGGGTAATCACCTTCAAAAAACTTATCACTGGATAAATCATGCCCTCTCTGAAGATAACATACATTTCTAAAACGAGTAACCTCCCACTCTTCCGGAATCATCCCGAGCCATTCGACACCGCTGTCCTTGTATTTGGGGTAGGGTTTACCGGTACGGACATCTATCTTACCGGTTACGGCATCATTAATGACAACCTGTTTCAACTCTTTGAGAAGATCAATCTGCCTTTTCTTAATGCGGATATATTTATTTATTTGGTAATTCTTGTAATCAAGATAACGGGCTATCTGGATTTGTACATCAATAGGTGGACAAAGCAAAGGTATGTTAAAAAAAGAAGAATCCGTTAATTGTAATCTTGAAATCCATATTCCTTTCGACCTTACAATAAACTCCCTTTGATATGGAATGGATCTGAGAAGCAGATTGTAATACTTTGGATTGCTT
>JAFGVF010000422.1 GCA_016938155.1 Candidatus Cloacimonadota bacterium | reverse complement strand
TGCTCAGTCACTGCCCTCCCACTGTGACAGTGGGTGGACAGTGACTGAGCAGTGGGAAAACTGCACTTTGATGAATAGTGCGTGATGGTTGGACAATGGCTGGATAGTTTGTAGATTAGAAGTTTATACTTAAGGAATTATTTGAACACTTCCAGCATCTTCTCAACAATAATTTTATTCCCGCTGATAAGTCCTTTATCTGTGAGGTGATGTTCTTCTCCGTCAGTATTTAAAACGACACCATCCGCTTCCTGAACAATCAGAATACCGGCGGCCATATCCCACGGTTGGAGGTGGAACTCCCAATAACCGTTAAAAATGCCTGCTGCAGTATAGCATAAATCAAGGGCAGCACTCCCCGGTCGGCGAATTCCCTGCACATGTTCCATCATGCGGTCGAAGTGGGACATGTTGTTGGGCTCAGCCTTGTAGTCATAAGGGAATCCTGTAGCCATGAGGCATGAAGACAGTTCTCGTGTTTCGGAGACATAAATTCTCTTACCGTTACGATATGCTCCTCTGCCTTTTTCAGCGATAAAGAACTCTTCCAAGATAGGATTATAAACAAATCCATATATGGTTCTGCCATCATGCTGTAGGGCAACCGAAATGCAGACAAAGGGGAATTGATGCACAAAATTTGTCGTGCCGTCGATGGGGTCGATAATCCACAGATATTCCGCTTTCGTGAACTTACTGTCGGTCTCTTCAGCCCAGAAGGCAGAAGTGGGAATCAGCTTGCCAAGCCTTGCCTTAAGAAAAAGCTCAACCTCTTTATCAGTTTCAGTAACAAGGTCAATTCCGGTAGATTTAGTTGTAATCAGCTTATCCAGGTAAAATCTTTCTCTAATCAAAGCACCGGCTTCGCGGATAATCTCTTCTATCTTTTCTCGCATATTAAGTCCTGCTCATAAAATCTTTTAAGTGTTTAAGAAACAAATCATTCTGCTCCTCAGAGCTGAGCGTTACCCGTAAACAATCTTTTAAAAGTGGATGTGCTCCCACATCGCGAATGGCTATTTCATTGTCCTGAAGATATCTAAAAAAATCTTGAGACAGCTTTCCAAGACTGAATGTCAGAAAATTGGTGGAAGAAGGGAACACTCGCACATCAGGCATAGATTTCATGGTCTGGTACATGAGCTCTCTTTGCATCACGACACCGACTGTATGCTTAAGCATCACTGTTCTGCTCTCAAGCATTGTCAGAACCATGGTCTGGATTAGCAGACTACTGTTGAACACGGTTTGCACCTTACGAATCTGCTCAATATTGTATTCATTAGAAAGCAGGTAACCGAATCGGAGTCCGGCACCGGAAAACGCTTTAGAGAAGGAGCGAACAATAAGAAGATTTGGATATTTGCTGATGTAATCGGCAAGGGTTACACCTGAGAATTCAAAGTATGTCTCATCCAGCATTATGGGTTTATTGGTATTTTGGATTATGCGATGTATCTTATCCGGATTGAAGAGATTCCCTGTCGGGTTATTGGGATTACAGATGATTCCGAGTTTACAGTTATCATCGGATAACATCCTGATATATTCCTCTTCATCAAAGTCAAATTGTTCATTAAGACCGAGAAATCTAATATCCAAACTTACTGCCCCTGAATAGCTTTTATAATCAAAATAGGAAGGAGCAAGCGATAAGGCAAAGGAGTTATGGTTTTCGCGAACAGCCACAAAGATGTAATAGATCATCTCATCTGCACCGTTTCCAAAGAAGATGTTCTTTGCGGATAATCCATTTCCGACATATTCAACCAATTGCAGAGTGAGTTCCTGTGTAACCGGTTGATAATAACGGTTTAGCTCTACTTTTTCAAGATTATCAATAAAGCGTTCCCGTAATACCTTAAAGGGATTGAGTGTACTCTCATTGAGACACATCATCACCTCTTTATGAGGAACATTCACATTCACCGGTTTCTTGTGTTCTAAATCCTTTCTGAAGATGTGCAAAGTTATACCTCCATTACTACGATCAAGTATCCTCGCTTAGCCCCGAACCCGCATTGCTCGTGTGGGTGTATGCTTAAACTAAACAAATCTAAATAATCCCTGCGGTTATCTTAGTCATCGTTTCCTGACAAAGCATATCAGATTTCTCTTGAGTCTCGCTCTCGACATAGACTCTAATGATAGGCTCTGTACCGGATTTCCGGATATGTATCCAGAACTTGTTACCGAGTATTTTCAGGCCGTCCTGCGTATCCTTCTCATAGTCTGCATACACTTTTTCCGCATTCTGCATAACTGCATCCAGTTTATCAGCAGGGATTTCCAGCTTTCCCTTCGCAAAATAATAATGGGGAATATCATTTACTATCTCTGAAAGTGGTCTTTCGTCTTCTGCCATCAGACCAAGTATAATTGCCATACCAACGGGAGCATCACGAGTGTAATGTACCTCAGGAACGATAATCCCGCCATTGCCTTCACCGCCAATAGGACTTTTTATCTCTTTCATCTTCTTCCCGACATTGATTTCGCCAACTCTGGTTCGATGCACTTTCACGCCGTATTGAGCAGCAATATCCTCTGATGCCATAGAGGAGGAGAGGTTTATCACAATGTCGCCTTTATTCTTGGCTAAGATGTACTTTTCAGAAAGCAATATCGAGAACTCCTCACCGATGCAATTACCTTTTTCATCAACCAGTGCCAGTCTATCAACATCAGGGTCGGTGGCAAAGCCAATGTCGGCTTTATGCTCCTTTACAGCAGCTTCCAGCTGAGTCAGATTCTTGTTTAACGGTTCGGGAGTGTGGGCGAAATGTCCGGTAGGTTCTGTGTTCAGCTCAATAACTTCACAGTCAAGTTCCTTTAATAAGGCAGGAGAGATTACTCCGCCTGCTCCGTTTACGGAATCAAGGATAACCTTGAATTTCTTTGCTCTAATCTTTTCAAGGTTAAGATAGGGGATGCTAAGCACTTTCTGAATATGTCTCCAGGAGGCTTCAAAGTCTTCTGAAACGCCTCGTACTTCATCCCATTTGCAATACTCGATAGGCTCATCAAGGGTACTGATAAATCTTTCTGCATCTTCAGGGAAAAGGAACATGCCGTTTTTGTTAACCAACTTCAAAGCATTCCATTCAGCCGGATTATGTGAAGCAGTAATGGATAATCCACCGTCAGCATCCGATTCCTCGACTGCCAGGAGAGTGGTCGGTGTGGAGACGATGCCGAGATTCACAACTTCGCAACCAACGCTTAGCAATCCGGCTACTACTGAATGATAAAC
>JAFGVF010000421.1 GCA_016938155.1 Candidatus Cloacimonadota bacterium | reverse complement strand
TCAAGGAAATGAAGTAGATTCCACTCGCTAATTGAGATGCATCCCAAGTGAAGGAGTAACTCCCTTTTTGCTTTATGCCGGGAGTTTGCTTGTAAATCTCTTTCCCCAGAATATTGAATATTCTTAACCTGACATCGGTCTTCTGTTCAAGCCGATAAGTAACTGTAGTTAATGGGTTAAATGGATTTGGATAATTACTTAGTACAGCATCATAGTAAACTATATCCGGCTCGTCATCATTGCTGAAATCGTGATTTATTTCAACAAAGAAAGGTCCGAATAAATGACTGCTTCCATCCAAATCACTGCTTTCCAGCCAATAGTAGTACTCGTCATATTGCTCAATTTCATCATCTATAAAGCTGTATTGATTACCAGTTGTTTGATGCTGTGCCAAAATTATGCCTCCGTTTCTCTTTGTCATTGTAAGCCCGGCAGCATTGTAATCTCGGTAAACATTATAACCGTATGTATCCGTTTCCGTTGCAGTTTCCCACAGTATTTCCACTGAATTTCCATTTAATGGAGAGGCATAGAAGGAACACAATTCAACAGGTAAAGTAAACGATTCCTCTTCCTTCAGGCGGATAAGTGTTACATTACTGTATTTTACCGAAACACTAAAGTTTAATCCTGAATGTTCTTTGAGCATCAAGGCTATTTTATCTGACGCTTCATCAATAGTTAGAATTCCATTGCAACTCGCAGACCCGAAGTCTCCCTGATCTTTTTTCTGAAGTGTTCTGAGTACTCTTGTCTTATCCTGAACCAAACCTCCGATACTGATACCCGCATCAACATCAATATCAACTCCGGATTCTCCGGGATTTGGGTATGTTATTCCTATGTTGTAGCTCAGTAAATACTTTCCGGCACTATCGGCTAGAGGAGAAAGATCATCACTTCCACTTGAGAATGACCAATTATCATTATCACAAAGACTGTATGTTTGATTTGGTTCTTTCTCCCAAGTAGATGATAAGCTGACTCCCGAAGTGTTATCGTGAACATCCATACTTACATAAGGTGCTTGTGATGTTCCGTCAATCGGGATTAGAACCAGATTAGAATAATGCGGAGTAAGAGATTTATTACTCCCGTCTGCCCGAGTTTTTAAAGATATAACATCTCCTTCAGCAATAGATATAATGCCACAAGTATGTGCACTACCGAAATCTCCAGTTCCTGAGACATATCTCCTTGCAACTATTGTCGGTGTAGCATCGTTTTTTGAGATACCCAGAAACAGATCGGCAACGGATGAGGAAGATAAGGACATACTGAATAGGGCAAGATACATTCCTGAAGCTGATGATGAAGCCGTAAGTGAGTTGGATGCAAAAGACCAACCTGACATCTCTCCTGATGTATATCCTGTGATGTTCACCCAACTTGTTCCGATTCCCGATATTGTTGATTCTGTTGTTGAGTAAATCTCTGCATAAGAAGGGGTGCTTAACTCGTTTACTTCTACAGCTGTAATCTGAGCATAAGTCGGTGTGAATGTTAATACATTTGTATCGCATTGAACCTGTAAGTTGATGCTTTCTCCATTACCTATCTGAATTAAGCAACCTCCGGATACATTCCCTACATCCTGATTGAAATTAATCTTACGATCACACTCAGCATAACCGATTCCATTTACAAATAGTTGCGTATCCCATAAGCCGGCAGTACCTTTATAGCTTAGAGAATACTTAACATAGTACAGCCCTCCTCCTCCGGTGTTTGTTAAAGCATTTGAAGAGAGGTTCCACTCTGATGAATTATTACTGGTTGTAAATCCGGTTACATTGTTAAATGTACCGGACAGGAAAAGCGGAGAACCAGTTTGTTCTGCTCCATTAACAATATACATAGATGCATACTTCGAACCGAACAACATAATTGGTAAAATGCACAATATTAGTGCGAACATTCTTTTCATAATACCTCCATATACTTAGCGACTATAATTTAAACGGAAATCGAATTGTGGCAAGTTATTTTTTAACTTTTTTATTGAATAATTTCCAATTACTTATTGTCTGTTATGGAGTTTATTCCAAGAGTTCTTGTTAACAATATAAAAAAGCAGTCATTATGAATTACTGCTTTATCATATACAAATCTGTATTTTTTTTAGAAAGCGAACCCGAATCCGACAGATGCTGAGTTGTATTTGGCGATGTTATAATCGAGATTCAATTTCACAAAACCGAGTTTAAAGGACGACCCAAGGATAATCCTTGTGCTGTTTTCTCCCTCGAGTTCAAGCTTGATTTTCTCTGAAATTGTCTCTGTCGGGGAGACTTCTCTTTCAAAGTCATATTCAAGTTTCATGGTTGAGCCTTCCATCATCAAACCTGCATAAGGCGTTACATTAAACATCTTTGGTCCAAATGTTTTTTTGGCTGTTAAACCATAAGAAGTTGCAGTTGCCGTAACAATATCTCCAAGTTCCATCGATTGAGTATAGAAAGCCAGAGCTAAGTCCACAGGCAACTTAACCGGTAGCCATACCTGCGGATTATGTTGCAATCCGAAACCAAGATAGCTGAATTTCCCAAGATCTGGTATTTCATAAGTCGGGAGATATCTTAAACCCACTTCTGTGCCATAGATGGTTCCCACTTTCAATTGAGGAGTAAACAACGGTAAAGCCGGTAAATCCTCTAAAAATCCTGTAACAGGAAGAACAACATCATACTCATCGACGGTATAAGTTGCTCCATTGTAGCTAAATGTGTCTCCAAGAAAACGAACTCTCACACTGTCTTGGGATGAACCGGTTATTGTCGGTCCAAACATCTCAACAGTAAAATCCTGACTTGTAATCAGATTAATCAGATAATTGTTGGCATCGGTATTACCCGTATCTCCAACGATTGCAGCAGCTTGGTCGTAAGAGAAATTATATTCTGAATTCACATCAAAATCATCATTTCCGCTAAAGCTTGTTGCCATCACGATAAAACTTAATTCAGCCGTAAAACCGAGAATTTTAGCCTTAGGTCCGCTTTGTATCCAACCGCTGTTCAAATCAGCTCCAAAAGCCGATACTATCGGTGAGACATAAGCCTCTGCACCCTTTCCGACTAATTCCGTGATTGCCTCTTCCAAGTCTCCTGCAATTAGGGAAACACTACATACAACTAAAAGAATTAAAAAAACTATCTTTCTTTTCATAGTTACCTCCTTTAAGGTATTTGTTAAAATCAGTATTTATGCAAGCTCATTGTTTATGTCAATATTTATTTTTAGCATTTGTAATTCTACACTTTTTCAACGACTAAACCTTTGAATGAAGTGAGTTTTAGGCTGAGACTACTATGAAACTCCCAGCTATTTAAATCCATTTCCTCTTAAGAAATGGTGCTGCGTTTACACTGAATTTTGAAGAGTACAACTAAAGCAGTACCTCCTTTAGTCCAATTAGTCCTCTATTCGTCAATTTCTTCCCCCTCCCTGTCCCCTTACAATACTCGGGAATAAACTGGGAAAAACTTATGAACAAAATGTGAATAACTCGGGGCTTCGCCCGAGTGATTCCCGAGAGATTCCCGAGAGATTCCCGAGAGATTCCCGTGGGTTGTAAGGGAGCACTGAGGGTACAGAATCTGTTAGCATGGGACCAAACACTGGAATAAACACTGGATATTCTTGATTAATCTTCGTTTTCTGAGAATATAAGATGGGTTCCTAATACGATAAGGGGAAATTAACACAATTTTTATTTGACAGTTTTCCAGACTTGAAACATATAACATGCAGTTGATGTGATAGTTCTACAGCGGTGATTTTCACAGTTTGCTCCGCTATATAAGTGTGCTAAAGTGTGACAAAATTTATTTTTTGCCGACTTTAGTGCCAAACTGAGTCGGCTTTTTTTATATAAAAAATGAAGGAGGTCCTCAATGAGTAAGGACATTATAAACAAACCACGCAATTTCCTCTTTACTTCCGAGTCGGTTTCGGAAGGTCATCCGGATAAAGTATGTGACCAAATATCTGATTCGATCCTGGATGCTCATCTGGCAGGTGACTCCATGGCACATGTAGCCTGTGAAACTCTGGCAACAGAGAATCAGATTGTTTTATCCGGAGAGATAAGTTCAAATGTCGAAATAGATGTAGATAAAATTGTAAGAGACAGAATAAAAGAGATTGGATACACTCATAAAGGCAAGGGTTTTGCCGATGACTGCAAGATACTCAACCTGCTCCATTCTCAGGAGGGAGCATTGCGTGACAATGCAGATATTCAGGGAGCCGGAGACCAGGGCTTGATGTTCGGTTATGCCTGCCATCAAACCAAGCAGTTGATGCCGGTTCCTATCCTATTAGCCCATAAGCTGATGCTTAAACTGGCGACTCTTAGAAAGAACGGAACTCTCCCCTATCTTATGCCTGATGCAAAATCACAGGTTTCTTTCAATTACGAGCATCGTAACCCGATTTCGCTTGAATCACTTGTTATCTCTACTCATCACATGAAACTTAGTAGCACCGACTTCAAAGAGATGAAGAAGGAGATAGTAGATTTGGTTGTTAATCCGGTTATTCAGGAAGTTATGAATGATTGTCGCATAGACTTTCGTTGGAATGATAAAG
>JAFGVF010000420.1 GCA_016938155.1 Candidatus Cloacimonadota bacterium | reverse complement strand
TGGTAAAGATGAAAACAAACTAAGTGTAGCCAGCTCTTATCTTATCTATTAAACATTTTTTGTTGACTAAAGCCCTATGATGGAATTAGTATTATATATCTATAAATTTGGAGTAGATAATGAGAAACTATACTTTCAGTTCTGACCCAGAAATCAATGAGATGTTGAATACTGTCGTTGATTCTATAAACTTTCACGCTCAACGGCAGTTAGAGCATATAAAACAGCTCACTCAGATTGGAGAAGCTCTTTCCAGTGAGAACGATATAAACAAGATTCTGGATTTGATTCTTCAGGAAGCTCTTGAATACACAAACTCGGATGGTGCAACTATCTACACTGTCAGCCCGGATAATAGTTCTTTGGAATATAAACTTGTATATAATCGTTCCATGAAGTTACATATCGGAGGCTCTCACGGTAAGCTTAACTGGCCTGTAGTGAAGTTGTTTGATGAGAACGGAGAGAAGATACTCAAGAATATGGTATCCTATGTTTATCATACCAAGAAGATACAGAACTTTGATGATGTTTATAAGCAGAATATGTTCGATACTGAAAAGACCCGTGAAACAGATAAAATGAATAATTATCGCTGTAAATCGATGGTTGCAATACCACTAAAAAACCATGAAAGTGATATATTGGGTGTTATACAGCTTATAAATGCCATGGATAAAGAGGGCAATGTAGTAAGTTTCTCTCCCGAACATATCGTTATGCTGAATTCCCTTGCTTCTCAAGCAGCAATCTCACTCTCCAATAAAAAGCTTATTGAGGATTTGGAAAAGCTGATTCGCCAAGTGATTAAAGCAATTGCATTGGCAGTTGACCGCAAATCCAAATATACGGGTGGTCATATCTCTAAGGTAGCAAATCTGACCGAGATGATTAGTCATGCTATCAACGAGGCTAACTCCGGTCGGTTTAAGAATCTCACTTTTAGTGATAACGAGATAACAGAAATTTCGATAGCCGGTTGGATGCATGATGTAGGGAAGATAACAACTCCGGAATATATAATGGACAAGGGAACCAAGCTTGAGAAATTGATGGATGGAATGGAATTGGTAAGGCTAAGAATAGAAATGCTGAAACAGGTTATCCTCAAAGAATCACATAAACCTGGAGTCGATGATGAGAGCAGGTCAGGAACAAAGGCTTTACTTGAAAAAATAAACGGATTTATCCCGATTCTTGAGACTGCGAACACCGGAAATGAATATCTTGCTGATAGTATAGTTGAGCAATTGACAGAAATATATGAATTTAAGTATGTATCTGATGGGACAGAATATTTTGTGTTAACCGATGATGAGTACAAAAATCTTTGCATTAGAAAGGGTACTTTTACCCCTGAAGAAAGAGATATTATGAATAATCATGCCCAGGTCTCCTGGGAAATCTTATCACAACTCCAGTTCCCGAAGAAATACAAGAATGTAGCAATATATGCAGCTTCGCATCATGAGAAACTGAATGGTAAGGGTTATCCAAAGCACTTAAAAGGCGATGAATTGCCGATTCAATCAAGGATTCTCGCTGTTGCTGATATGTTTGAAGCACTGACTGCATCCGACAGACCCTACAAAAAAGGTAAGCATCTTACAGAAACATTCAAGATACTCGGTTATGCAGTGAAAGCAGGAGAAATAGACGGAGATGTAGTAGAGTTTCTGCTTGATTCAGACATATATTTGAATTATGCCAGGCATTTTATGATTGATGAAAATGGTAATCTGAATTATCAAATAGATACAACAGACAAAGAAGAGTTGAGAAGAATTCTACATGAAAGTTCTAAGTAAAAACAGCTGTAAAGAACTGAAAAGACTTCAGCAAAAGAAATACCGCAAACAGAAAAATGAGGTTATCGTTGAGGGGGTGCGGTTAATAAAGCAACTACTGGATAACAGAATTTATCCGAAGGAAGTATATTTCTTAAAAGGGGTTTCCTTTCATAAATTCCCCTTTCTCGAAGGTCTTCATGCAGATTATTTTGAGGTAACAGAACAGCAATTGAAATCCATTTGCGATACAGAACAACCGCAAGAAATCGCTTGTTTGATTCCTTGTATTCAAAAACCGATTCATGATAGAAACTTTCTTCTATATCTTGATGGAATTTCCGACCCGGGTAATCTTGGAACAATCATACGAACGGCTGTCGCTGCAGGAATAGCCGGTATAGCTCTTTCGAATGATAGTTGTGAGTTATTTTCACCTAAGGTAATACGGGCTTCCTTAGGCTCAATTTTCTCAATCCCGATAGAGTATCAAACAACTCAATGGTTAAGCAACGAGAGGGGAATAAAGATAGGAGCTGTGCTTGATGATGCTCAGTCTGTATCTGAATTTCAAATTCCGGAAGGGAACAAGATATTAGTTATCGGCTCGGAGGCAAACGGAATTCGCCCCGATGTAGCGAAGCTCTTGGATCACCGGATCAAGCTTGCCCAAAGGGACAACATTGAATCGTTGAATGCTGCCATAGCAGCTTCAATCCTTATGTACAAATTACAGGGTCTGATTTAATGGATGTAAGAAGCGTGACAGATAGGAAAATATGGCTTGCACCTCTTGCTGGCTATACTGATAATTCTTTTCGAAGAATCTGTAAAGAATGCGGAGTGGATATTCTTGTCAGCGAGATGGTCAGTGCCGATGGCTTGCTACATGAGCAAAGCAATACCCTTAAATATGCACAATTTACCCCTGAACAAAGACCGTTCTTTATCCAGATTTTCGGCAATGACCCGTTAATTTTGGCAAAAGGTGCCGAGATTATTGCCAAATTCCAACCTGAAGGTATAGACATAAACATGGGTTGCCCCGTTAAGAAAGTTGTTAAACGCGGTGCAGGCTCTGCTTTGATGCAGACTCCTGACCTTGCACAGGCAATCGTAAAAGAGGTTCGTAATGCTATTAGTGGTACGGGGATTCTCCTATCAGCAAAGTTTCGTTCCGGTTGGGATAACAACAGTATAAACTATCTCGATTTCGGAAAAGGTCTTGTTGACGCAGGGGTTGATTTCCTTTGTCTTCATCCCCGTACTCGGTCT
>JAFGVF010000419.1 GCA_016938155.1 Candidatus Cloacimonadota bacterium | reverse complement strand
TTTAAATAGAATTGATAAGCACGGTCATATTGCTCTAAGTTCTCATAACATTGTCCAAGCATCCCAAGAATTTCTCCATCTGTAAAGGCAGAGGTATTTCCGTTATAGATTTCCGTTATCTGTTTCGAAATCTGATTACTCTTCTTAAGATCATCTCTTTTCTTGTAATAGGACATTTTCTGATATAAAAAGGCTACTTTCTCGCGGTCGTTATTCCTCTTTTCTGCAAGTTTAATGCCGTCCTCAATCACTGATAGATACAACAACGAATCCGATTGAGAAGTACCGTACATCTTCTGAGTTAACTCCCTAAATTCAGCCGGCATGGAATACACTTCTGTAGGTACAATCAAGCTGTCTGCTTCTTGAGAATGCGAAAAAAGAGCTATTCCAAGCAGCATTGCAATCAACAAGATTCTCTTCATATCACCCCACAAATTATCTATTTGAGCTAATTAACCAATTCCGTATTTATCAGTAAAGTTTTTTTATAATGAATATTTTAATTGACTCATTTTCACGCTATCTTTCATATCAAAACAAACAATATTTAAGGAATGTAATATGTATGATTTCGACAAACTGCACAATCGGATAGGAACAGGCTGCTACAAATATGATGCTCTTAACCTCTACTATAAACGGGATGACCTGATTCCTCTCTGGGTTGCCGATATGGATTTCGGGACAGCACCTGAGATTACTCTGGCAATGGAGAAAAGACTGCAACATCCTGTTTACGGGTACAATTTTCGTTTAGATTCATATTATCAAGCCTTTATTGATTGGGTTCAGAGAAGGCATGGATGGTCCATCGAAAAGGATTGGATTTGTAATAGCCCCGGTATAGTACCCGGTATAAACTTCGCTGTACTCGAGTTCACTAATCCCGGAGATAAGATAGTGATTCAAGAACCTGTTTACACCCCGTTCAGCGGTACGGTAAAAGACCATTTGCGTACACTTGAAATAAATGAACTGGTGAATGACAATGGTGAATGGCGTATTGATTTTGAAGCACTCGACAGGCAACTGCAAGGGGCGAAGATGTTTATCTTCTGTAGTCCCCATAACCCGATTGCCCGTCTCTGGACGAAAGAAGAGTTGCTCCAAATCGGTAGATTATGCAAAAAGCATAATGTCCTGATATTCAGTGATGAAATCCACAACGACCTCATACTTTCAGATAATAAACATATCCCGATTGCTACTTTAGAGGATTTTGCTGATTTCACTATTTCAGGCTTCTCCCCCGGTAAGACATTCAATATTGCAGGTCTTATGTCCGCAGCTCTCATTGTACCGAACTCTAAATTGAATAAACGACTGAAGAATTTCATGTTTAAGATGCACATGTTTGCAATAAACTCCTTCGGGATGGTCGCCTTTGAAGCAGCCTATACTCACGGAGATGCCTGGCTTGCTGAACTCCTGACATATCTAAGAAACAACAGCGAGTTAGTCAGACAAACTCTCACTAATTCACTTCCTTATCTTCAAATTGCCAAGCAGGAAGCAACCTATCTGGCATGGCTTGATTTGAGATATACCGGGCTTTCCTGCAAAGAGCTTAACAAGCTGTTGGTCGAGAAAGCAAAGGTTGCTCTTAGTCTGGGTACAGAATACGGGGCAAGTGGAGAAGGTTATATGCGACTTAATTTCGCCTTGCCTAAAGCCGTTTTAGAGTTAGCTTTAAATAGAATAGTTGAAACATTGAAAGAGTTTTAGGAGGAGATTATGGATTTACATAAGAAGATTGTGGAGTTATATACTTACGCAGAGAAATCTATTTATAATGAAGAGAAGCTTACTATCTTTGAGGAATTCAAATACAGATTAAATAATGGACTTATCAGGGCTGCCGAATTCACCAACGGTGAATGGAAGGTCAACGAATGGGTAAAAAAGGGTATTCTACTCGGTTTCCGTATCGGAGCAATAACAGAATATTCATTACCCAACGGCTTTAAATTCTGGGACAAGAATACTTATCCGTTGAAAGACTTTACCCTCGAAAACCATATCCGTATAGTCCCGGGTGGTACTTCAATAAGAGATGGTGCTTTTATCGCTGAAAAAGTCATTATCATGCCCCCTGCTTACATAAATGTCGGTGCCTATGTTGACGAAGACACACTTATCGATTCTCACGCCTTAGTCGGTAGCTGTGCTCAGGTTGGCAAAAGATGCCATGTTTCGGCGGGAGTTATGATTGGTGGTGTCATTGAACCTATCGGCAGTAAACCGGTTATCGTTGAGGATAATGTCTTTCTCGGTGGACAATCCGGACTTTATGAAGGTGTGATTGTTAAGAAGAATGCCGTACTTGCTCCCGGAACCATTATCTCCGGCTCAACGCCTATCTATGATTCAGTTAACGATGTATATCTGGAGAAGAAGAACGGCGTTATCGAAATCCCCGAAGGTGCCGTAGTTGTCCCGGGAAGTCGTCCGCTTCGCTCTAATCCCGCACATCAAATTTACTGCCCGATTATTGTGAAATATCGTGATGAGAAGACCGACAGAGCGGTAATACTTGAGGATTTAATCAGGTAATCGCTTTCATTTCCTTAGGAATATCTTAAAATGAACGCCATGCTTCCAGCCTGGCGTCTTGGACAATTAAAAGAAACACGGAATTCCCTGCTTCGCAGGAAGTCTCGCTGATTTCATATAGAACAACTGTTCTAAGTTGTTTTAAAATCCAGCCCTACGAGGGCTGAAAGTGAATAGCCATGTGGCGTAAGCCCATGGAATAGTTACCCAAAATCTTACAACTCTGAGGGGGTTGTACAATAATAATTGATGCTATTATGCTCCCTTCCAATTCTCGGGAATCACGCGGGAATTACACGGGAATCTCTCGGGAATCTCTCGGGCAAAGCCCCGAGTTATCCACAAAATGTTCATAACAAATTCCCTCATTTTTCCCGTGTGTTAGAATAGGACATAGAGGAGAATGGAGACACACATCCCATGGGTGGGATAATGTAAAAATTGGATGTAAAAAAGTGTAACACACCAATAAAACTTTGCTATTATTGACTTTGTAGCAGATAAATTCAGGATAAGGGTGGCATGATGATAGAACTGTCTCTGAAATAAAAAAAAGTAAATCAAAAAAAAGTATTGACTTAATTCCATTTATGTTTATAAATCTGATTGTGATGCCAATCACAGATGCGAAGATTGAGACGAAGCGAGGTTTTATGAAAAAGATATTTTTAAAAGTACTGCTTTTATTGTTCCTTTTACCCTTATTTTCCCAGTTAGACAGCATCGTCCAAGGAGATGTGCTCATAGTGCAATCCTATCATTCCGGTTATAAATGGACAGATGAAGTGCAATCAGGTTTGATAACCACGCTTCGGAATAATAATCCAAAACTTCGCATTTTTACTGAGTACCTGGATTCAAAAAGATTTTCCAGCCCGGAAGAGCTTAAATTCACGGCAGATACCTTTATCCGTCGCTATAATTCTTCGCGTTTTGATGTAATCGTGGCTGTTGATAACTATGCTTTGACTTTCCTTTTAAAAATAAGACCTCTTCTTTTCCCTGAAACACCCCTTGTTTTCTGCGGAATAAACGGTTTCCAGGAATCATCTTTGGGAGGTCAGAAGGGGATTACAGGAGTTAATGAGAAGGCTGGAATAAGGAGAAACCTTCAGCTGATTCAGAAGCTTCATCCGAATATAACAAACCTGCTGATAATTAATGATGATACTATCACCGGACAAGAGCTGAATCGAGAAATCGAAAGTGCCTTGAATATTATTCCACCAAGAATCAAAGTCAGGTATGAACATACTATATCGATGGAAAATCTTAAAGAGGTAATCTCCGGGCTTCCCGAGCAGAGTGTGATTTTATATACACTCTTTTTTAAGGATAGTAACGGAGTGTTCTATGAATTCGATCAGAGTATCATAAACATAGTAGAAGCAGCTAAATGTCCGGTTTACGGATGTTGGGATTTTAGCTTGGATTACGGCATCGTAGGCGGATACCTGGCAAGCGGAATCTATCAAGGAAACAAAGCCGCAGAAAAAGTACTGCAAATCCTGAATGGAGCAGATGTTAATACTCTCGGCTATGATATGGATAGTGCCAATCAGTTCATCTTTGACTACAATGTGCTGAAAAAATGGGGTATAAAGTCCGGTAAACTACCTTCAG
>JAFGVF010000418.1 GCA_016938155.1 Candidatus Cloacimonadota bacterium | reverse complement strand
CCGATTCTCAGCTGATATTTACCTTTTGGTAAACGAACAATATCCCCCATCTGAGATTCTTCAATAAACTCCCCACCTTCAGTATAAATAGCGTACTCAGGTTCTGTTTCATTATTATTTATGGCAGGAACAAGTAATTCTCCAATATTATTAAGATTCCCACCAATTTCTTCATAATCCTTCGTAGCATCAGCTAACCCTTTGATTGTTTTTTCAGTAGGAATATCTCCTGTTTTCAGATAAGAAATCACTAGTCTGCAAAAGCTGTTTGTCTCTTCTAAAATCATTTCATTAAGAGTACTTACAACCCCATCAATCCCATTGGAATAAACCCGTTTAATTCGATCATTGTTGTATTTGAAAAGCACTTTTTGAGTTTTCGCATCTCTGAATATCAACTCTATTTTCAAATGGGCATACTTTCTATCGACATCCAGATACTGCTCAATACTGTTCACATTAGAATCTATGTAGTAATCAGGTACATCAGTCAGATACTCTCTCTCAGCTCTTCTGAAAATATTATAACTCCTGATTCTTTGCATAATCAGATTTGGAATGGCATCATAAAGTTTTGCACTCCAAAGATGTTTACGAAGATAAGTTATCTGATTGAAGGTATATTTGGAGATGATTTGATTTCTATCATAAGTTCGCGGAAGTCTGGTTTCATTTATCTGTACTGAAAAGTCAAATGGAGTAACTTGCTTCAAGTTCTGGTCTTCATTTCCTGTAGTATAATCCAGAATGTAATAACTGGTAATATCCTGTGTCTTGTTAAAACTGCAGCTGACTAACAAGAATGAAGCCAACAACAGAATGATAATGTTTACTTTTTTCATGTGTTACTCCTGATTGGATGACCCTCTGATTAAGATTGAGGGGTTTTCATTTATCTGCTTGGCAAACTCATTAAGGTTTTCAATGGTTTCTCTTAGTGTATCCATTGTTTCGTCTATATTAGTTCTATTTTTCAAAACCATCTTATCTATATTATTGACTGCTGTATTTGTTCTTTCGATTGTAATATTTAGATTCTGGATTAGTTGTTTAACATCGATACCCTCTAAATCGTTAGAAAACACGCTCAAGTTCTCTACCAAACTGTTTGCGTTGTCGGTAATCTGCTCAAGGTTACTCATTGTGTTAAAGAGAGCATCTTTGTTCTCAGAGACGATATCATTGGTTGTACTGACAATCTCGGAGATCTGTCTTTGAGTTTTCGGATTAGTTATCTCGTTTAAATTGGCAACAAGTATCTCCAGCTTCTCGGCTATGGATTCAGCTTTACCGGTAATATTATCAAAGGCAGAAACTCCGGAAGGTATCTTAGATTTAGGTGGTAGCAATTGAGAGGCGTTCGTCCCACCGGTTATTTCTATCGATTTTAAACCGGTAATTCCCACTGGAACAAGAGTTGCTTCCACATCCTCTTTGATGGGAGTACCTCTTTCAACACTAATTGTTACAACAACCATCGTGATGTCATCAGGGCTAATCTCAATCTTATCGACTCTGCCAATATCAATACCGTGATACTTCACTGCACCACCTGTTGACAAACCATTTACAGATGAGTCTGAATATTCGATATAGAATATATCTCGTTTCTCCATCAGCTTGTTTCCCGCAACAATAGCTATCAAAACCGCAATCAACATGAATCCACTGAATACAAAAACACCCAATCGTATCTTCTGAGCTTTACTTACTCTCATAATCCAACCTTTTTACAAAATTTTCCCTTCCATCACAATCACAGCTTCACCACTTATAAAAACCCTATCATTCTCCATTCGGCATAATACTGAACCACTTCTTTTTGACAACTGTTTTCCTTGCAGTTCCTTTTTGTTAAGCTTTTTGCTCCAATATGGAGCCAACACGCAATGAGCTGAACCCGTTACCGGGTCTTCGCAGATTCCCTCCCAAGGATCAAAGAACCTGCTGACAAAATCGTTGTCATCGCCTTTGGCAGTAATAATTAAACCGTTCACATCCTGTATCTTCAGCAGTTCCACGCAATCAGGAATAAATTCATTTACTTCAGATTCGCTTTTCAAAACAGCTAAGATATAGTTAGTGATTGGTGAGAATAGCGTTTCGATTGCATTGGGAAGCATCTTTTCAAGTAGTATATTACGGTACACAATCGAAGGAGGAGCAGAGGGGAAGTTCATTCTAAATATATCATTATCTTCTGTAACAATCAATTCTCCTGCTTTTGTTTGGAAGCAAACTCTATCCAGTTGTTGGGATTCATACAGCACTTTTGCAGCAGCAAGAGTAGCATGACCACACAAATTGACTTCAGTTTCAGGTGTAAACCAACGGAGATTAAATGTATTCTCTTTATACGAGATAAAGGCAGTCTCTGAATGGTTCATCTCTTTTGCAATCTCCAGCATTTCAGATTCAGTTATCTCACGATCAACTATAACCACTGAAGCAGGATTACCTTTGTATGGTGTGTTGGTAAAGCTATCAACAACAAAGTACTTCAAGCTAAATCCTTGATGGGTGACAAAGAGTATAGCCTTCCAAAACTCTGTTGTTTATCGTATATGGATGGTCGGTTCCGATCACATCGACATCACCTACCATAGAGACATTTTCACCGATAAATACATTTCCCTGGATTCTCAATCCTGTGCAATGTTCCAGATTTGGTTTAGTTTTTCCTATCCTCTCATACAGGTCATCTACGGTTTTAAAGTATTCACTATCAAGAGATATATTAGGCTTAACCTTAAAAGCTCTATTTAAAACAATATTATCTTCAGAGTCAGCTTTGTATATACCAAGCCAAAGAAGAAGCAAATCATCCGTCTTTTTAACGGGAATGAACCGACTACGGGGAACTTCAATTGCTTTTGAACCTCTGAAAACGCTTATGGCAGCACCCATGGCTGTCTCAAGCTGAATAACTTCTTCTCCATCCACAACTTTCGGGTTTACAATCAACGGTAAATCCATTGTATTCTCTTTTGAAATCAATATCTCTTTCAAGACTATCAGATTAATCCATAAACTGTTTGTATTGAAATATGAATAAAGCTTGATGTTCTGAAATTGCTCAATCTCATCGTCCGGACATTGGGCTACTTCACGAAGAAGCAATTGACCGGTATTATCCTGAGCAAGGTGCCCACCTTTCTTATCCATCTCAGTTCGCTGGCAAACTTCCATTACAAACGGGATTTTTGTTTCCGCCATCCAGGTTAGTATCTTTATATCTGCTGTCGCTCCAAGATTATCGGAGTTAGAAACAAACATATATTCAATTCCATTATCCAAGAGTTCATCCAGTAAACCCGAACCTGATAAGGCGGTATAGATGTCCCCATGTCCGGGTGGATTCCAGTTCTGATTCTTATCCTCACTGTCTAAAGGTTTATTATCACTCTTCCGAATTCTGGGATACTTATTTTGTATAAAATGATATGCTATAGACTGCTCTTTCAGAAAGTTATATTTACTTATTGCATCTAAAGTATCATCATTAGTATTGTAACTATTCATCAACATGAATATTGGGTTTACTTTATTATTCTCCTTCAACCGAATAATCTGCTTAAGAATAATATCAAGAAATGTAATCTCTTCATTGTTATCAGAAAGAAAAACAGGTAATAGTGACTTCGCTTTTGTTAAACCCATTGAAGTACCAAGTCCACCATTTAATTTGCAGATCACTAACTTAGAAAACAATGAACTATCTATATTTGTAAGATTACCGTAGTTTTCAACCTTACTCTCTTCAGGTGGTGAAATCATATCTCTGCCGAGCTTCCCTCTTTCCCCGTTGACATACTTAACATAGTAATTCACGAAAGTATGCACAACATCCTCACTCAGCCCTTCGGCACGCATCATTGCCTCAAATGCTTCTGAATATATCATACTCAATCTCACTTTCTTGCTCCATTTTCCATTAAATTTGATTTTGAAAGAATGCATGTTAAATGTCAATAGTTTTCTTACTGCTGCCCTTCTCCGGGTCGAAGACTTTTCAATCATCACGCAGCCTTTTTCAGAAGGTTTTATCTACAAAATTATTTAAACTGTAAAGTTTTAGTGGGCACTCCCCCAGCCACCAGCTTCAGTTGGT
>JAFGVF010000417.1 GCA_016938155.1 Candidatus Cloacimonadota bacterium | reverse complement strand
GTTTTTCTTTTTTCCGGCACAATAAAAGACAATATTGTATTAAGTGACGACTCGATATCCGATACCCGTTTAGAAGAGGTTGGCAAGATGGTGAATGTAGATAAATTCATCAACTCGTTACCCGGGAAATATGAGGAACCTGTGCAGGAACGGGGTGCAACTTTCTCTGTTGGTCAAAGACAATTGATTGCTTTTGCTAGAGTATTAGCTTATAATCCATCCATTTTTATCTTGGACGAAGCAACTTCAAATATTGATACAGAAACAGAGATATTAATTCAAACAGCCCTTGAAAGAGTAATGGAAAATCGAACATCAATCATTATTGCCCACAGACTATCAACTATCCAGCATTGCGATAGAATCATCGTATTGCACAAAGGAAAGATAGTAGAAGAAGGTAATCATCAAGAGCTGTTGGCTAAAGGTGGTCTATATTATGATTTATATAGGTTACAGTACAGCTGATACCGGAAACCGGATAGTTTAAGCAACAGATAAATGCCTCATTACATCCCATTGTGTCCCAATCAAACACACGGGAATGAACAGGGAAAAACTTATGAACAAAATGTGAATAACTCGGGGGTCTGCCCGAGAGATTCCCGAGAGAGTCCCGTGTGATTCCCGAGAGATTCCCGAGTGTTTGACGGGGACATAACTGAAAAAGGGATTGGATGTTGTAATGGAGATTAGGACAAAAGTCTGTTAATGTAATGAGAAAATTGAGCATTCTCTGTTGATAATTGGATTCATGCATGTAATTTATAATTGACAGGAAATATCAATATTATATATTTTGGAATTGAGTGTTGAAGTTTATACTATTAAACATACGGAAAACAAAATACCTAGAGGAGGAATTATGAAGAAAGCCCTTATAATTACAAGCATTTTTATCTTTGCTTGTAGTTTATTTGCTTTGGATTTCCAGCAAGCGAACTACAGTGCCCCGCGTCCACAAGCTGACAATCGTTACCTTGAAGTTACCTATACGGAAGACTTTGAGAACGGTGTTGGACAATGGACAACTTTTGATGGCACAGTTCCTGCCGGAATGTGGCGTACTTATGAAAATAACGGAGAAATGGTCTGGTGGATGGGAGACGAATCTCTCGCAGTCGGCAACAATATAGGTGGTTACTTGGATCACACTTATGTTGTTCTTGATACACCTGAATTTACAGTTAATGCCAACACTTTAACATTCGATATGCAATATGCAGTTGAAGACCTTGGTGGAACAACTCCATACGATGCTTGGGACGGTATGAATATTCGAGTTTCAACCGACCAAGGTGCAAACTGGACAGTAATGACCCCAACAGCACCTGCATACAACGGAACCTCATTCTATTCATTCGGATTTGAGCACGGCGAAGGTGCCGGAGTACCCGGATGGGGTGGCTCGTCCAACGGCTGGGTAAATGCCTCATTTGATATGTCAGCATATATGAATACACCCGTGATGGTTCGTTTTGCTTTTGCATCCGACCCCGGATATTGCACATCTGATGATCCGACACTCTTTGGTGCAATGATTGACAACATTGTTTGCGGTACTTTCAGCAATAATGCTACAAGTGACACCGGATTCACAATGTCGAGTCTTGTTCCACTTGGCGGCGATATGTGGCATATCGCAACCAGTGCTACTGCACCTTCAGCAACACAGATTGCTGCTTGTACAAATGACCAGAACCAATATGTACCAAACATGTTGAATTATCTTATCAGCCCCACAATTACTCTTCCACCTGCCGGTGAAATTTGGGCTGACTTCCAGATTAAAACAAATTTCAGAGATGGCGATACTTTCCCTGCTGTTGATTATTTCGGTTACGAAATCTCCCCTGATGATGGTTATACCTGGTATGCAATGAGTAACCCTTATGGCTCCGCTACCGGTAATAATTATGTTTACACAGGTTCTGAAACCGGTGGTCTTACAGATTGGGGTGCAATGATTGATAGCTACAGTTTAGATGGAAGAATCGATGATTATGCCGGAAATGATGTCAAATTCCGTATTTATTTCCAATCAGATGCTGATACTCCCGATGGAGATGCAGACCCAGACGGATGGGGAATCTTTATTGATGACTTTATGATTTATAATGACATCTACCTCCCATCTCCTTATGCATTGAACGGTATGTTGACTGAAAACATTGAAGTTGAGCTTAACTGGAATTCTCCGGCAGCAGCTTCTCCTGAAGATGTTACTTATTCCAACGGTGCATGGGCAAGTTATGTAAATGACGCTGCTCCTTATGCAATGAAAATAGTTAATCCCTACGATGTTGCAGTGCCACTTCAGAGCATCAATTTTGTCATGTACGCTGTTAGTACTGAAGTATCAGGGACAGCCGATGTAATGGTTTGGGAAGATAATGCCGGAGCTCCTTCAGCAACACCGGTATTCACCAGTGAAGATAATGGTAATATGGTTCATTATGACTGGACAAGTATAAATGTAAGTGAATTTGAATATATGGTTCCTGCAAATGGAACTATCTGGGTTGGTGTAGGTGGATTTGATGTTACAGACCAAGGTCTTCTATGTGATGACTCTTCAGTTACTCCCGGTAGCTATTGCTTCTCCGGTGGAATCTGGGCAGCTCTGGAACAGAATTACACAACTCTAATCAATGTCGGTATCAGTGCTACTCTCTTAGTACCTGACCCTGATGCATATCTGCCTGATGGTTATGATATCTATCATTCACTTGATCAGGAGATGTGGACATCTCTCGGTACCGTAACAGGTCCTAACAACACAACATACACACACATGGATCCGTCTGCAGGAGTATTCAATTACTACAAAGTAACCGGAATCTATGGCAACAACGAATCAGATGCCTCTAATGTAACTTCTGTATTTGTTCTCACAGATGATTATGAGTATCTCGATGCTACCGATGGAATGGCTGATATGGGCTACCAGGTAGGCTTCAATAATATGATGGCTGTTTATTTCAATCATGATCATGTACCATCTATTATCAATATCGGAATATATGTAGAAACACTTGGTTCTGCACCGTTCATTATCAGAATCTTTGATGATGTAGAAGGTGTCCCTGCTGCTACTAATTCTTTCCAGACAACTATTGCAGCTGCTGAAATAACCGAAGGACTCAACGAAATAGTTGCTCCTGACGGAATGAACGACCAGCTTACTCAGGTCTTTGAAGACGGTAAATTCTGGATTGGTTTGCTTGAATTCTCTAATGCAAGTCAAATCGGTCTTGATACCAATAGCACAGGCAACTCAATGAAGAAGATTGGAACGGCAGCTTGGCAGCCAATTACTGAGGGTAATGTTATGATTCGTACTCTGGTTCTGAATGGAGCTGAGGGAACAGAAGAGGAAGTTCTTCCTTCTATTCCAATGACTCTTAACAACTATCCTAATCCTTTCAACCCTGAAACAAAAATCAGTTACAGTGTTCCCGTAAACGGTCACACTACATTGAAGATTTATAATGTTAAGGGTCAGCTTGTTGACACACTCGTTGATGAGTATAAATCAGCAGGTCAGAATGATATCGTTTGGAAAGCTGACAATCAAGCCAGCGGAGTTTATTTCTATAAGCTTCAAAACGGTGGACAAACAGTAATCAACAAAATGGTTCTGATGAAGTAATTTCATCTAATCTATAAATGTAAACGGGGAACAAATCTGTTCCCCGTTTTTCTTTGCCCTAAATGGGATGTTTTTCCATGCAAATTCTGTATCATGTATTCCCTATTGAAATCACAGATTACTTGATTAGTACCAACGAATCCTAAATTAACTATCAGTTATCACAAAACATGTTGACAATAAACTATAATCCGAGATGGAATACATATCATTGATTTATGACATGGAGGTTTTATAGAAATGAAGCGAGGAATAATTTTAGTAGTCAGCATATTGGCTTTTCTAAGTCTTTGGGGTAATCTTACAGATAGACCTGAAAGATACCTCATGGTTGATGTGAGTTCAAGAGCAGAAGTTTCGATACTTACAGATCTATGTTCTATCGACAAAATAGAAGGCAATATTGCCTATGTATATGCTCTTCCTCAGGAAGTAGAAGCCTTGCAGGAGCATGGTTTCAGATTTGAAGTAATCCCTTTCCCTTATGAAAACACCAGAGTTGATATGGCAACCACAGTTGCTGCCATGTCCAACTGGAATCTTTATCCTACCTTCTCTGTCTATTCCCAGATGGTTAACAACTTAGCTACTACATATCCGTCAATCTGCCAGATTACTACTATCGGAAATTCTGTTCAGGGAAGAGCAATCTATGTATTGAAAATCTCTGACAATGTTGCGACTACAGAAGCAGAACCTGAGGTATATTACTCATCAACCATGCATGGTGATGAAACAACCGGATGGATAAATCTGCTCCGGTTTGCCTATGAACTATGTGAATCCTACGGTTCAGATACGGAATTGACAAATCTTGTTAACAATACAGAGATCTTTATCAATCCTCTTTCTAATCCTGACGGCACATATTATGGTGGAGACTCTACTG
>JAFGVF010000416.1 GCA_016938155.1 Candidatus Cloacimonadota bacterium | reverse complement strand
TACCTGTACAATATGCTAAGCGTTTTGTTGGCCGTAAGATGTACGGCGGACATAGTACATACATCCCTCTGCGTGTAAATTCAGCGGGTGTTATTCCTATCATTTTCGCTAACTCGGTTATCATGTTTCCAAGAACAATTGCAATGTTTGCAAGTGGAGATAAAAGTTCGGTTTTTTGGACCGGGCTTGTAAACTGGCTTTCACCCGGACATCTTTTCTATACAACACTGTATGTCCTGTTGATAGTTTTCTTTGCTTACTTCTATACAGCTATTGTTCTAAATCCGGTAGAGATGGCAGAAAATATGAAGCGTTACGGAGGATTTATTCCGGGTAAAAAACCAGGAAAGAAGACTTCAGATTATATAAACAATGTGATTGTAAGAATTACATTACCAGGAGCTATCTTCTTCGCTGCTATAGCTATTCTTCCAGATTTCATGGTGAAATGGGGGAGAGTGGACTTTAACTTCGGTGGCACAGGACTGATTATCGTAGTTGGTGTGGCACTTGATACATTACAGCAGATAGAATCTCATCTTGTGATGCGTCATTATGACGGTTTCATGAAGAAAGGAAAACTAAGAGGAAGAACAGGTCGTTAATAATGATTAGGATAAAATCAGAACAAGCCATCGAGAAAATGAGAATTGCAAATAGTATAATTGCGAGTCTTTTTTCAATGCTGGAAAAGCATGTCTTATCCGGGATATCAACTTGGGAATTAGACAAGATGGCTGAAGATTTTATCCATTCAAGAGGAGCGAAACCAGCTTTTAAAGGATATACTGTTCCGGGTTTGCAACCATTCCCGGGGACTCTTTGTACATCCATTAACTCCGGAATCGTTCATGGAATTCCTTCTAAAAGTATAATCTTAAAAGAAGGCGATATAATAGGAATTGATGTCGGAACTATATACGAAGGTTTTTACGGTGATGCCGCAAGGACCTTTGCTGTCGGAAGTATTTCTCCCGAAGCTTTGAGGCTTCTAAAGGTTACCGCTCAGGCACTGGAAATCGGAGTTGCCCAGGCTGTTCCGGGAAACCGGGTTGGAGATATTTCTCATGCAATAGAGAGTTTCATCAAAGAAAATGGATATCATTGTGCAGATGATTTAACCGGTCACGGTATTGGTTATAATCTACATGAAGATCCACAAATCCCGAATATCGGAAAACCAGGTCGTGGAGCTCGTTTAAGAAGCGGGATGACGATAGCAATCGAACCAATGGTGAATATTGGTACCAATCGAGTAATAGAGAAGGGTTGGGAATATTTTACTGAAGATGGCTCGTTATCCGCTCATTTTGAGCATTCGATCCTCATAAAAAACGATAGACCAGAAATCTTAGATAAAGGTTAAAAGATGGCAAAATCCGGTGTAATAGAAGTAGAAGGTATCGTAAAAGAGTCGTTACCGAATACAACCTTTAAGGTTGAGTTAGAGAATGGGCACGAGATACTTGCCCATATCTCAGGTAAGATGAGAATGCACTTGATTCGTATTCTGCCAGGCGATAAGGTTAAGATAGAATTATCACCTTATGACCTGTCGAAGGGTAGAATAACTTACCGTTATAAATAGGAGCAACAATGAAAGTCAGAGCATCTGTAAAAAAGATTTGTAAGGACTGTAAGATAATAAAGAGACACGGTGTTGTGCGCGTGATTTGTAAGAGTAATCCGAAACACAAACAACGTCAGGGTTAAAACTAAGGAGGATTAACTTGGCACATATTGCTGGTGTTGAATTACCAAAGAATAAAAGAATAGTTATCGGGCTGACCTATATTTATGGTATCGGCAGAACAACTTCAGAAAAGATTCTTGGAAAAGCAAGCATTAATGAAAGTACTCGTGTGAAAGACCTCACACTTGATGAAGAAAAGATACTCAGAGATATTATTCAAAATGAATACATCGTTGAAGGATCATTAAGAACTAAAGTTGCCATGGACATTAAGCGTCTAATGGAGATAAACAGTTATAGAGGACTCCGCCACAAAAAGGGACTTCCTGTTCGTGGTCAGAGAACAAGTACCAATGCCAGAACTCGTAAGGGACCTAAACCGGGTTCTCTTAAAAAGAACAAGAAGAAATAGGAGAAACAGATGGCAAAGAAGATTCGCGTAAAGAAAAAACGCACCCGTCTTGCCTTTGATGAAGGCGTGGCACATGTTCATTCAAGCTTCAACAATACCATCGTATCCATTTCCGATAAAGCAGGAAATACTCTTGTTTGGTCAAGTGGTGGCAAGGTTGGTTACAAAGGTTCTAAGAAGAGCACTCCTTACGCAGCACAGATTGCTGCAGAAGAGGTTGCAAAAGCCGCTATCGAGATGGGGATAGCAAAAGTTCAGGTTATCGTAGTTGGTCCCGGTGGAGGAAGAGAATCTTCCATCCGTGCAATGAACGCAGCAGGACTTCAGGTCACTGCAATCCATGATGCTACTCCGATTCCCCACAATGGCTGTCGTCCGCCTAAAACCAGAAGAATCTAACGGAGGAAAGTTACATGGCAAGATATACAGGACCAAAGGCAAAGATATGTCGCAAGTTTGGAGAGAACATTTATGGAACTCCTAAATACGATCGTATCCTGCAAAAGAAAAATTATGCACCCGGACAGCATGGTAATACCCGTGGTTTCCGTAAAAAAATGTCTGATTATGGTATCCATCTTAAGGAGAAACAGAAACTCAGACATATCTATTGCTTATTAGAAAAGCAGTTCTTTAATTATTATGAAAAAGCAGAGAAAATGGCTGGTGTTACAGGAGACAACCTTCTTCAGATTCTTGAAAGAAGACTTGATAATACCGTTTACAGAATGGGCTTTGCTGTTACTCGTATGCAGGCAAGACAGTTTGTAAATCATGGTCATATTTTTGTGAATGGAAAATGTGTAGATATAGCTTCTTATCTTCTTAAACCGGGAGATGTAGTAGAGATTAAAGAGAAGAGCCGCAGCATTAAAGCGATTGTTGATGCTATGGATATGACATCTTTGACTTCTCCCTATTCCTGGTTAAAAGTTGAAAAAGATAAATTTAAAGGTGAATTCGCAACGATACCTGTTGCGGATGAAATCCAGATTAATGTCGATGTCCGTTTAATCGTAGAATTCTATTCCAAATAGTGAATTTATTTAACTATAAAGGAGTATTTAGTTATGATGCTTCTTGAACCCATTCAACTGCCGGATAGCGTTGAATTCGATAAGAAGTCGTACAGCCAGACTTATGGAAAGTTTGAGATCGGACCGATTGAACCCGGTTACGGTACAACTGTCGGTAATACATTAAGGCGTGTTCTGCTATCATCGATTCAAGGTGCTGCAGTAAGGTTCGTCAGGATTGAAGGCTTATTCCATGAATTTGCCCCCATTCCTGGTACAGATTCTGACTACATAGACCTCATCCTCCGTTTGAAAAAGCTCGTTTTCAAGACTGAATCCATTAATGAGATTCCACTTGTTCTCGAAAAGAAAGGACCTGGTGTCGTTACAGCTGCCGATATCATAGAAATTCAGGATATTGATATTCTTAATAAGGATCTCGTTCTTTTAGAGATTACCGAACAGATTGATTTCCGTTTAGAACTATGGGTTGGAATCGGGAGAGGATATGTACCATCCGATAAACAGGAGATGGAAGAAAGACCTATCGGCGTCGTACCGATTGATTCCATCTATTCACCTATAACAAAAGTAAATTTCAGTGTTGAGCATACTCGTGTTAAAGAGAAGATGAATTATGACAAGCTCATGATAGAAGTCTTCACAAATGGTGCTATTGAGCCCCGCGATGCTCTGTTCCTTTCTGCTAAGCTACTTAAGGATTTATACTCAAAGATTGCTCGTTTTGAAGTTGAACCGGAGTATATTGAAGAAGTGCAGATGGACCCTGAATTAGAGCGACTTGATAAATTGCTGAATATGAGTGTTAAGGAACTTGAACTCACAGTTCGTTCTGCAAACTGTCTCGCAGCAGCGAAAATTGAGTCCATTGGCGATCTGGTTAGGCGTACTGAGCCTGAGATGCTTAAATACAGAAACTTTGGTAAGAAATCTCTCGATGAAATATCAAAGCTTTTAGTTAAGTATGACCTCACTCTTGGTATGGATGTTGATGAAAAACTCAGCCAGATTGAAGAAGCCAAGAATCGTGTAATAACAAAGAAGAAGGTATAGAAGATGAGACATCGTGTTGCCGGAAGAAAATTTGGCAGAGAAGCGGATCATCGCAAAGCGATGCTGCATAATCTCGCCAAATCTATTATCGACCATGAAAAGATTAACACAACTGAAGCTCGTGCCAAGGAGATTCGTTCTCTTGTTGAAAGACTTATTACTTTTGGTAAAAAGAATTCAATCCATGGCAGAAGAATGGCTTTCAAAGTTCTTCAGGACAGAGCTCTTGTGAAGAAATTATTCGATGAGATTGCTCCGCGTTATGCCGAAAGAAACGGTGGCTACACCCGTATCTATAAAAATGGTACTCGCAGAGGTGATTGTGCATTAATGGCGATTATTGAACTGGTGGAGGGAGATGTAGCTTCCCCCAAAGCCGATACTATTAAAGCAGAAGAATTAACTCAGGAATAATATAATATATTGTTTGCATAAAGCTGCATCTTAGGATG
>JAFGVF010000415.1 GCA_016938155.1 Candidatus Cloacimonadota bacterium | reverse complement strand
TTCCAATAGGAAGATATTCTGGTTTCTCGATAATTGATATCAGTAATCCGGTTAACAGTGCCTTGATTAGTAATTTTGCAGATTCAGCGACGACAAAAACTGTGAAAACAATAGATAATATTACCTGTGTAGCCGATGATGAAGGATTGAAAGTATTCGATACATCTAATCCTGCAAGTCCTCAATTAATAAATTCTCTTGATTTTGCTGATGAGGTTGTTGACTTTGTGATTGCAGACAGTTTACTATATTTAGCTACACTTCATGAGATGTTAATTTTAAATATTTCTGATCTGTTAAACATAGAGCCATACGGAACATTCCAATCCTTTTCTGAATTTAACTCTATAACATATTCCGAAAGTACTGTATATCTGACATCATACGGCAATGGTCTATTCATTATTGATGTATCTAATCCACAATCACCACAGCAACTCAGTAACTATACACAAGTAGGAAATCCAACTGATGTTGTTGTTTCAGGTAATACTGCTTATTTGACTTGTGCTGCTGGTTGGGGTTTATATATCATAAATGTATGGAATCCTCAATCTCCACAACTAACCAGTTTTCAAAGTATTCCCGGATATCCGTATAATGTTGCCAGAAGAGGTTTAGTATGCTTTGTAGCTACTGGTTATCACGGTATTAATATTGTCGATGTCAGTGACCCTGCAAATTGCACGCTGGGGGGAAACATCCTAAATCGCCCTTCTTCTTTAATTCGTGTATGCTATGTCAAACAAAATAACTTGTATGTTGCCGATAATGCATGGAACGAGATAAGTATTTATGACATCAGCGAGCCCTTGCAGCCAATATTGATAACCACCTATGAATGGAATCTCCCGACCTATGGAATGGATATTGTTGATGATATGTTGTTCACTGTAAATGGAATTAATGGAGTCAGTATCCTCCAATTAGATACTATCACCCCAAGTAATGAAGAAGTTTTCGAAAATCAACCCCAATTATTTATAAGCAATTATCCCAATCCCTTCAATCCTGAGACAACAATCTCATATACCCTGCCGACAAATCAGAATGTTAGCTTGAAAATATATAATCTTCGAGGTCAGTTGGTTCGTGAGCTGGTTAAGGAACGACAAGCAGAGGGAAGTCAGTCTATCATCTGGGACGGGAAGGATGAAAAGGGTAAGGTGGTTGCCTCAGGTTTGTATTTATCGCGAATATCAACCGATAACAAGCAGGAAACACATAAAATGCTTCTGCTGAAATAGCAAAAATAATAATATCTTATCAAGGGAGTCTTCGGACTCCCTTTTCTTTACTTAATCATCCTCATTCGGTTCTTTTCCGATTTACATCCGCATATCTTCCGTCTCTCTTACGCCTTTGCCCATGTGAGCCGCAGGTGACCCGCAGGAGCAACGCAACAGGAAAATGGGTTTAAGCACGATAAATAGAGGCGTTAAGGCAGTTTTTTTTAAACCGGGTACATTGATACTTTCCTTTTGCTCCCATTCCCATTTAATTCCCTTATACAATATCGTTTTTTTATAATGTGAAAGGGATATGATTTCCGAGTACTTACTTAATGATTTCATAAGGAGAGCATAAGGTGTCTATTAAGAGTCCATAAGGTATTGTGAAGCATTAATAGAAGTATCTAGACCGTTTTCAACTGCTTATTGGGAATTATAATGTTTTCTTTTAATCAAACCGACTAAATCCCTGCTTTGTCAGAGTGTAGATTTCATCCGAAATCGCCTGTACAAATGGGAGGTCATGGCTGACAATCAGGATGGATTTCCCGGACTTTCTAATTTCGGAAATCATCTTTATCAGCTTTACTTTGTTTTCCAGGTCTTGTCCGAAAGTTGGCTCATCGAGTAGTAGAATCTGTCGGTTCATTGATTGGACAATGGCAAGAGAGAGCCTTCGTTTTTCACCTTCCGAGAGGGTGTAGGGATTCTGAGTCTCATGTCCGGTTAGCCCGATTGATTTAAGATACTCTTGCTGATAACCAATTTCCTCTTCCACTGTCTGAAAAATGAAATGATTCTCGGGGTTCTGGAAGAGGAGACCGATATGGCTGAACAACTCATCCCGCTTGTATCTCCGCACTTCTTTCCCTTTGAGCAGGATTGACCCGGAATAATCACGGATTACTCCCGAGATTAGCTTCAATAGGGTACTCTTTCCGATTCCGTTTTCTCCTGTTATGGAGATAATCTGCCCCTCGTTCATGGAGAAATCGACATCCTTGAAAATCTCTTTACCCGGGTAGGAATAGCACAATTTATCTAAATGAAGAACCTCTTTTCCACCGGAACTTCTTTCCAATGCAGGTAATTCGGGTTCCCAATCAATCTCGCTGAGCTGCAGTTCGAAGAAGTTACCTTCCTTATCAATCTCAATGGAACGGGAAAGATGCGACTTCAGATAGCTGAGATTATGCTCTACAATCACAGCCGTTCGTTCATCCAAAAACTTACTGAGGACATTGAGAAGTTCTGAAGCTGACTTAGGGTCTAAAAATGCAGTAGGTTCATCTAAGAGAACAATCTCCGGTTCAGTGAGAAGAATGGAGAGTAATGCAACCTTCTGCATCTCACCTCCTGAGAGGTAGATAAGTGGTCTATATAGAAGCTCTTGCATCCCGAAATCGGATAATACTTTGTTTATTTTATGGTCTATATCCGCCGATATAAAATTAAGATTCTCCAATCCGAATGCCAATTCCTGCCTTACATCCCGCTGAATCATCTGGGAAACAGGATTCTGAAACAGCAATCCCGATTTCATCTTATCCCGAGCAGATAAGCTTCGGATATCATGTCCCCGAAACTCGAGTATCCCCTCAAGAATTCCATTGATATGCTCAGGAATCAGACCTTTTAGTGTATAAAGCAGAGTTGATTTTCCTGAACCTGAGTTCCCTCTCAAAAGAATGAAATCTTGCTCATTTATAGAGAACTCCCCGTTCCAACGGATTCCATTCTGTTGGAAAGGATAGCGAAAGGAGAAATCCTTGATTCGATAAATCTGGTTTGACATAGTCTTCAAGATTGAATCTTGATTTACTGAGTCAAGATATTTGAGGAATTATACTATTAGTTGGAGGGGAGGATAAACCAGAAAGTGGAACCTTCACCTATCTTGCTTTCAACTCCGATTGTACCATCATGACCTTCAATTATCCGCTTGGATATTGCCAATCCAAGACCGGTACTTACTTCATTACCGGTAGGTTTTGAAGAAGTCTTGGAAAAGACCTTGAATAGCAGATTAAGCTCATTTCCGGCAATTCCAACCCCCTGGTCAACAATCTCTGTTTTGATACTATTCGAAGTTTCAGAGATTCTTACGATTACTTCAGTATTTTCAGGAGAATACTTGATGGCATTTCCTATAAGATTATTAAGAACTTGCATGATTTTATTATGGTCAATTTTAATCAGGAGACTTTCATTGGTAATATCAAGAAAGAGTTTAATCTTCTTTGTGCTAGCATAATGACGATTTATATTGAAAGATTCTCTGACTAATTCCAAATAATCCCATTCTTTAATGCTAAGAGTTAATTTCCCAGCTTCGATAGTAGAGATATCGAGAAGATTGGTAATGAGGTAAAGCATATAATCACTTGACTTATGGATCATTTTTATGATGTCTTTCAAATCATCAGCAACAGTATAATCCTTATCCTCCAGAATTAACTCACTGAATGATTTTATCGCACCAATAGGATTTCTCAAATCATGAGCTGCTATCCCAAGTAATTCGTTCTTCTCTTGATTGAGTTTTTCTAATATATGCATGGCTTTATTAAGCTCTTTCTTTTCTTTAATCAAGTTCCGCTGAAGATTGGTCACTTCACGATTAATATCGCTGATTTGATTAGCAAAGGAGATTAACTCATCTACTATGTATTCAGCAACGAAAATCAACGAATCACCAGCTTTATATACTTTTGACTGATAGCTCTGGTTGTTTTTATGCGGATTACCAATTGTAATCAAACCGGTATAAATTAAACCATCTTCAACATCTTCAGATTTTTTCTTAAACTCTTCAAAAGAGGGATTAATAATACATGAGGAATGATTGTTACAGTTTATTATCCTGACCATACCCTTATTCAGATATAGCAATTCACCGGATAGACTTATTACTCCAATGTTAGTAACAGAGCTTTCGTTGAGAATCGTCTCTAAGATCGACTTATCTAAGAATCTCTCAATCATTGGTTTTATACCTTCTCAATATAATGAAGAAACCAATTGTATAATGGTTCAATTTCCTTATAAGCCTGCGATGAAAGTTTTCTTTTAAATATAATTTTCCACATCTCCATCGCTTCCTTAAAATAATCTAAAGAAAAGCCATGAGCCTGATACGATCTAAAGACCCACTCAACAGTATCTTTGAGAATATTGTAATCAGGTGTTGAAATATAAGAGATAACAAAGTTATAATGATTATTGTGATTATGTCTTACTGCTTCTTCATTATCCCCAAAAAGACTTCTATCCGGGCTTTCAAGGATATATTTATTCATTTCTGAAACTGCCTCTTCTCTAATGGCGATTAATTCTGCAATGGTTTCAGGAGATGCTGCCTTGATATTACGGGCTTCTTGTTCCAGCGTCATTTCTTCCTCCAGTTGTTGATGAAAACTTCAAGCTCAGAAAGATTTAAGGCAATCCGGTAGTTCTTTAAATCTTTACTCTTCGGAATAGTACCATGAGCAAATGCCTGTCCTCCTAAAAGGATAAATAAATCAGGGAACTTGCTTCTAATTGTCTCAATCATGGTTACAGTATTGTACATATTCATGTAAACACTCAAAGATATAGCCAAAACATCCGGGTTTACTTCTTGTATTAGTTTTAAAAGCTCTGATGTCGGAGTACCCCAGCCTACAAAGTGGCAATTCCAACCACTTAACTCAAAAATATCCGATACCATTTTCGCACCGACTTGATGCTGTTCGCCCTCAGCTGGACAGACAATTACCTTAAAATTCGTTTCTTCCTGAGGGATTACATCAGCATAAATGATATTCATCAAACCTTCTGTAATGGCAGTTGCAATGTGCTCTGTAGCAACTGATATTTGATTATCCTCCCACAGCTTACCGACAAGATAGAGGGTTCTTTTAAAAAGCTTTTCATACAATTCTTCTATTGATACATCAATTGCTTTCAGCTTCATTACAAGGTCTTGGCATTCTTTTCTTTTCCCGTGCATTAATGCTTCTAAATAGGAATCAATATTAGTTTCAATTAGTCGGTTTACTTCACTTTCCTTATTAATACTTA
>JAFGVF010000414.1 GCA_016938155.1 Candidatus Cloacimonadota bacterium | reverse complement strand
TCTGACCTGATAAGAGGGTGAGTTGCTGTTTACATTGACAACATTGAACTCAATATTACCGGGTAAGAATAATCCTGCTCCACCGTCTGACAAGTCGCTTGGGGTTGTTGCATAGCAAAGAGCCATACCATCGAGCACAGGTCCGCCGACTCCATCAAGAGCATATTGATGTCCGATTGTACCGTCAGCATTTTCTATACCGATAGTAGCGTCTCCGTATAATGAATTTGATCCGGTATCACCATTAGGATTAACATAATTATCATACTGTATTTTGATTCTGCCGGTTGGATAGAGAATTACCTGAATATCCATATATTCGCTGGCATCAGCATAGTCATTCCACATCATGACAGTGAAAACGAAGTTCCCCATATCATCCAGTCCATAATAACTTAATGATGGAATATTTCCGGTATGTAAATCCTCTGCCATCATAGCAATACAGTCATTAGGAGTTGTAGTATTAGGGATAGTCATTCCATAGTTTGTGGAGCCGGTTGGGTTTGTGAACATCATCACCCCATTTGTTCCAAGTGATACCTGAGTATAGTCATTTCCAAAGAAGTTAAATGTAAAGCCGATATCAACAGTAGCATAACCATCATCCGCATTGCTGTAGGCAGGGGTGGCACCAGTTGCGGAGATATCTACCCATTCAAAGACTGGCTGATAACCAAGACCATTTCCTCCTAGGGTACTGTTAGCAAAATAATAACCACCGTAGAGTGTGCCGTCTCCACCAAAATTCAGATTAGAGTTAGTAGTAAATGACCATACAGGACAATTAACTGCATCGCCTACGAAATTGTAAGGTACAATCTGCCAGTAGTATGTTGTTTCATACTGAAGAGGAGTTGTAATAGCAAAGGAAGTTACATTACCTAAATCTTCTTCATCGTATAGATTTGAAGGCGGGTTGTTTGTTCCCATATTCAGTTTGTAACCATCAGGGAATTGTCCGCCATTAGCCCATTGGAGGTTCGGTGTCTCAATAATTGCTTGTGCTCCGTTAGCTGGGAATCCTATTGAAGCGGGAAGAGGAACATCATTAAATGATGTAAACGACCAGACAGGGCAATTGGGTGCCTGCCCGATATTATTATATGGGATAACCTGCCAATAATATACTATACCTGCAGTCAAGCCTGAATAATCATAAGTAAAAGTCGCTCCAACATCTTCCATATTTGCTATGGTAGTTGGGGGATTATCAGTACCCAAAGAGAGATAGTATCCACTTGCTCCGGTAGCATGATTCCATGCTAAAGCACCAGTCATTCCAACGCCGGTAGCATTGTCAAGGGGAGCAATAGGTGTTGTTGGAGGTGGTGGATTGTTGTTATCGATGATACTGATATTATCCAAATAGAGGTTCGGTCCATATCCTGAGATACCATCAAACTTCAACATAAAAGTTGTATTTGCATAAGCATCTAAGCTAATTTCTTCGTTAACGAATGATCCAGGAGTAGTTGGTAAGGCACCATCAGCTGAATCAAAATCAGTACCTATCAGATATAACAATTCTGTCCAGTTTGCTCCTGCATCAGTAGAGATACTTACTCTGAGAGCATCATTTGGATAGCTGGTTAAATACATACCTGAATGAGACCAGTCAAAAGATAAGCTTGGATTAATACCTGTTGCATCGAAATCACCGGTTGTTAAGGCAGAATTGTTCGGTTCTGTCCAACCCCAGAAGTTACAATAAATCGATGGTGCAGGTGTTCCTGCACTTGTGTATGCAGCCCAGGATTGTGTACCTGAAGTTGACCAACCCGGTACTGGATAAATAGTAAACTGCTGAGTATAGGGATAATTTGTTATAGTACCGAATGTGGTTGTGAAATTTTTAACAGGATTGATTGTTTCCGTTCGGGTTGCGGAATTTCTGGAAATCACTCTCCAAAAGTATGTTGTACTATTGTTAAGCGGACCCGGGTCATAAGCCCCTGTTGCCCCTGCAACAGCATTATCCACTACCATTGTTACCGGTGGACTTACCGTATCAAAATACAGGTCGTAATTCTCTGTGTTTGCTCCGAAGGTCCAGCTGATAGTAGTAGTTAATGTCTGATTTACAGCTCCATTCACAGGCATAACATTTGAAATTACACCCGGAGCGGTTGTTGAGATTATTGACCCAACCTGGTCAGCTGAAACATCTAATACATAATTACCATTACTGGAACTGAAGCCTTCACATACGATATAATAATCGGTATTTGCGGCCAGGGTTAATCCACCAACCCACGACTGAGCTGTCCCACCGTAATCATCGTTTGAGGCAAGTACTGTAGTCATATCTGCATTGTAAATCCACAGATAAGTATCAAATGAGGAGTTCATCATACTTATTTCTACATTAGTCAGATCCATTACAGCATTAATTAGATAAAATGCGTCATTAGAAGCATTAGCGACTGTGTTTGTTAAAGTTGTAGTATCTCCTGAATCATTATAGGGGAGAACTTCTATCTGTTCGGCTTGAGCGAAAGTATCACCGCCTATAGAAAACAAGGTCCCTAAAGCAATTACAGAGAAAAGAAGCAAAAAAAATCCTTTTTTCATTGCAAAAAACTCCTTCTGTTTGTATTTGTTACTATATTAGAACACTTTTCAGCACTATAGTTTGCTGAATAGTGTTGTTTTTTAGAATTAATCAACCGTATCTTGCTAAAGATACAACTACCAATCATTATTCGGTCTCCTTCATTATGATTACAAAATTCTCATTTCTTAAACAACCGGAACCGCATTACTCTCTCATTATTCTTCAATTAGAACACTCACTATTGTTGTCAAACTTATTTATATATTCTAAATAAGTAAACATGTAAAAATCGTTCCAAAATGAGAAAAATTATCACTTATATCGGACTATAAAAAAAATAATGTCCTTATTCAGTTTGAGAATGGGCATTTATCGCACTACAGTTTTTTTTATTGAAAAGAAGTATTGACAACATTCGCAAATGGTTGAGATTTAACTCAATATATATCAGGTATCCAAGAAAGAAGAATTAAGGAATGTAATCATAACTTATTGATAATTATATCATTATAAATACATCGCTTTCATTGAGGAGTACAATGTTTGAAGCTGTCCGTAAACGCAATGGGTTAATAGCTCGATTTGACAGTAACAAAATCACCCAGGCATTAGTAAAAGCAGGGGAAGCATCCGGTGAATTCGGCAAGAAAGAAGCCGTTAAGCTGACATTAAAAGTTGTAAATCTCTCCCAACAGTTATATGACAAAAGTATTGTCGCAGTTGAGGAGTTACAGGATATCGTAGAGGAAGTCCTATTATCGTCACCCTACAAAAAAACAGCTAAAGCGTACATAATCTATCGAGATCAGCATGCAAAAATCAGAGAAATCATCTCTACTTCAAATGTGAATCTTATAGATCAATATTTACAGAAGCTTGATTGGCAGGTTAACGAGAATAGCAACATGGCATATTCACTTCAGGGTTTGAACAATTATATTGCTTCTGAGGTTAGTAAGACCTACTGGCTGAACAAGATTTATCCTCCTGAAATCAGAAATTCTCATGCTGATGGAGAGTTGCATATTCACGATCTTGGTTTAATCTCAGTATATTGTGTGGGTTGGGATCTAATGGATCTGCTAATGCAGGGGTTCAAAGGTGCTAAGGGAAAAGTAGAGAGTGGACCGGCAAAACACTTCCGTTCAGCATTAGGGCAGATTATTAACTTCTTTTATACTTTACAGGGTGAAGCTGCTGGTGCACAGGCTTTCTCCAATTTTGACACTTTGCTTGCCCCGTTTATTCGCTATGATAAGCTTGATTATATCGAGGTCAAACAAGCATTACAGGAGTTTGTGTTTAATATTAATGTCCCGACAAGGGTCGGTTTTCAAACTCCATTCACAAACATAACCCTTGATTTGTTTCCTTCCAAGAACTTTGCATCCCAACCTGTCATAATCGGTGGAATACCACAGGATACAACCTATTCCGATTATCAGGAAGAGATGAATATGTTAAACAAAGCTTTCCTTGAAGTAATGGTTGAAGGGGATGCAATGGGCAGAGTGTTTACTTTCCCAATCCCAACCTACAATATCACTAAAGAGTTTGATTGGGATAATCCTACTCTTGATTACCTCTGGGAAGCAACGGCGAAATACGGTATTCCGTATTTCTCAAACTTTATCAATTCCAGCATGAGCCCTGATGACTCCCGTTCCATGTGCTGTCGTCTTAGATTGGATACATCCAAGCTTGAAGCAAGGGGCGGTGGACTTTTCGGTGCCAATCCCCTAACCGGTTCTATCGGTGTTGTTACGATTAATCTCCCGCGAATCGGCTATCTTGCAGAGGATGAGAAGGATTATTTTAATCGCTTGGATAAATTGATAATGCTTGCTCAATCAAGTCTCGAGATTAAAAGGAAGGTACTGGAAACTTTCACCGAGAGTGGTTTGTATCCATACACAAAGTTCTATCTCAAGAGCGTGAAAGAGAGGTTTAACAAATTCTGGAAGAACCACTTCTCGACAATCGGGATTATCGGCATGAACGAATCATGTGAGAATTTCCTTTCCTGCAGTATTGCTACGGATGAAGGGAATGCTTTTGCCAATAAAGTTTTGGATTTTCTGAGAGAAAGACTCGTCAGTATCCAGGAAAGTACAGGTAACAATTATAATCTGGAGGCGACTCCTGCCGAGGGGACAACTTACCGTCTTGCAAGACTCGATAAAGCGGTTTATCCGGACATACTTGTTGCTAATAACCAACCCGGGGCTGAACCTTTCTATACAAACTCTACTCAACTACCGGTTAACTTTTCAGACGATGTTTTTCAAGTTCTGGAATTGCAGGATGGACTTCAATCGAAATATACCGGTGGAACAGTTCTTCATGTCTTTGCAGGAGAACGGCTTAATGACCTCGAAACCATGAAGAGTCTTGTTAAAAAGATTTGCTCTTCATATAAATTGCCCTATTTTACATTCTCTCCCACATTCAGCGTCTGTCCCGACCATGGTTACATAAGCGGGGAACATCACACTTGCCCTCGATGCTCAAATAGTTGCGAAGTTTATTCCCGTGTTGTGGGATACCTCCGTCCTGTTTCACAGTGGAATGGTGGTAAGCAAGCTGAGTTCGAGTTGCGCAAAACATTTATGTTCGAGGACAGTCAGGCTCTTAAATCACCTGCTTTCCTGGAGGAACCTGATAATGATATCGCAAACGATAATATTCAGGAAACAAGTGATTTTGTTGATGCAATCAATACAAACTGATTGCTCCTGTTTATAAAGGGGAGCTGAATGCTCCCCTTTTTTCTATGAATTATTCTGCTTTAAAGAAATTTTCCATGATAGATTACCCCGGTAAACTCTGTGCGGTAATCTTTACCCGTGGTTGTAATCTCCGCTGCCCTTTTTGTCATAATCCTTCTCTTGTATTACCCGAAAAATATACTGAGTTATTATCAATAGAGGATTTATTCGCATTTCTAAGCACCAGAATCGGTAAATTGGACGCTGTTTCGATCACGGGAGGAGAACCCTTGTTGCAAGATGATATTGGCGAGATAATCCGTAAAATCAAAGAGATGGGATTTCTGGTCAAGATAGACACAAACGGTACTCATCCTGAAAAACTGAAGGTACTAATTGAAAGCAGTAGCCCTGACTACATTGCAATGGACATCAAAGCTTACAGGGATAGCTTTATCAAAGCTTCAGGAGGATTTGCAGGATATGATAAAATGCTGGAATCTATGGAGATAGTCCGTGCTTCAAATAGCCTGTATGAGTTTCGGACAACCATAGTCAAAGGAATTCACTCAGTAAAAGATATTGAAAAATGTATAGAGCTTATTAAGCCCGGAGAGAGCTATTTTCTACAACAATTTCAATCTGCTGAGACCTTAAACCCTGATTATAGATTTGCACATGGTCTTGATAATGAAGATATTCAGTTTCTACAGCACAAAGCGATGGAATCTGGAATCAAAATAACTATAAGATAGTTATTCCCTTAAATATTCATATCCATCTTATAATCATCCCTTCACACCTCCTCCAACCACAGGTTTCTCACAGGTTAGCCTCCCGTTGCTCGCAACAAGAAAACGACGAGTGGGAAATGAGAAAAAATGAGTGAAAATTGTTCGGTTAGTGGAGTAAAAAGGATGCTTGCGGTACGCAAACCTACGGTTTGAAGAGAATAAGTGACCAGGAGTGTCGCTCGACAAAAGAGGCAAGCAGGGATGCGTGCCCTACTTTAAGACATGCTTCCAGCCTGTCGTTTTCCAAGTTTACATAATATTATCTCCAAGAACTGGTAAAATACACTGTACACACCTGTATTTATCATGCTTTTTACCATTCATCCCGATGCGTTGCTCCTGCGGGTCTCCTGCGGATCACCTGCGGGTCTCTTGGGCAAAGGCGTAAGAGGGGCGGAAGAGAAACGGTAGTCAAACCCGTCATGGCTGGAAGCAGATGATTGGTTGATTACCGGTGAAATAGGCATATCTTCTCATGGGTTTACCGTACCTTTCCCGTGGGTCTCCCGTGGCTTCCACGGTTAACCCACGGTTGATCCACGGTTGACCCACGGTTGACCCATGGTTGGGTTTGCCAAAACTGTAGGGCTTTGAATAGAGTTTAATGTATTGTATGTCAGTAATTCTGTGGTATGTAAACCGATTGACAAGATAAACCGGAGATGAAATCAGTGCTAAGCTTGAACTGTCTCAATAGTATTTTATGTTTACAATCTAACTACAGGGTTGACAAAGAACTGAGGAAATGAAAATTAACATCATTAATTAATCATGTTAACAAGGAGAAACGATGAGAACAGCCGTTATATATGCTTCCCGTAAGGGTTTTTCGAAGGAAATTGCATCAAAAATAGCCCGTCAATTAGATGGTGAAGTTGATGTGCTTGATGTTCGGAGAAAACCTTCCACGCAAGACTATGACCGGATAGTTTTAGGTGGTTCGGTTATTGGGGGAGAGGTTCGTCACGGGATGAAGAAGTATGCTCAGAAGCACGAAAAAGAGTTGTTAACTAAGAAAGTGGCATTATTTGTTTGTTGTATTGAGCAGAGACCTGAGAATATCGATAAATACTTCCGGAAGTCGTTTCCCACAGCGTTAGTGGAGCATGCAGTTACTGCGGAACAAGTCGGGGGTTCTTATGTACCTGAAAAGGAGAATTTCTTCATTCGTTTCATGTTTAAAAAGATGGGGATGAAAGGTTATGATTTGGTCAGGGAAGACTCAATCAAGAAGCTTGTAAATGCACTCAAAGGATAGCTATGCGAAGACGAATTATAAAAAATGATATGAAATCTTTGATTATTCAAACAGCTCTTGATATGATTGAAGAAAAACACGGAACCGAAGAGCTTAACCTACGCGAGATTGCCCGGAGAGCAGGTTGTTCAGCTCCGAATGTATATAACTATTTCATAGATGTGGACGATTTGCTGACAAATGCCAGAGCGGTTGCATCCCGTTACTTTCTTCAATCCCGTCCCGGAGATGAGCTGTTGGAACCGGAAGCAAGACTTAGAATAATCACTAAGCGATTGATTGATGCAGTTATAGAGAAACCATCATGGTATCGATTCGTTTATTTCCGAAGAAAGGTATCAGATCGTCAGAGTTTTGCTGAGGAGATAAAGGAGATGGTTGGAACTGATATAACTGAACTGATTATGCAAGTTTCTGCAGGCTCTCTTTCCTACAAAGATGCTATGCAAGGCAGGAGAATTATTCATAGCTTTCTGCATGGAGAGCTTTGTAAACTTGCCAGTAATATATTTCCAAAAGATGAAATGCTGCAATACAGCGAAGAAATTATGAATCATATTGACATAATTCTGAAGAAGATTATTTATTGTAAGTCGGAGGTTTGATGAAGAAATATTTTGTGATAGGAATACTGCTGTTAATGCTGGTTGTTTTAAACTCCCAGGTAGCAATTCAGAACTCAAAACGGGTACTGATAACATCATCCAGAAGTGACTACAAGAAGGACCTTGTTGCCCAGATTGTGGATGAACTTACAGAAATGCAATGTGAAGTTGTTGTGGAAAACAACAAATTCTTGAAAGACACAAATCCGATGGAATATGATGCCATCGTGATTTTAAACAAGATATATGCCGGAAAACAGGAGAAGAAAGTACGCAACTTCCTCGCTGGTCTTTCAGAGAAAGAGAAGGAGAAGGTTTTAGTCGTAAATACGGTTGGAGCAAAGAAATATGTTGCAAAACAGCCGAATGTTCCACTAATCACCTCTGCTTCGGAAAATAGTAAAGCAGAAGAAACAGCACGGGAGATGATGTACTGGTTGAAGAGTAAATTGAAATAACTAAAAGTGACTGTTTAAAAGAGAATCCCTTAGCATGAAGTCATACTAAGGGATTTCTTTCGTTAATATCTAAAGGCTTTAACTTTGTAGTACCTTGTGGATAAAGAAAGAGGATCGCTCCATACAGTTGCATTAATAGGAGTCGAAATCTTTACATAAATTCCATCAGGAGTGTCTGAATAGTAGATAAAATAGCAATCTGCACTCTCAACTGGGTCCCAGCTGAGGTTAGCTTGATTATTTCCAATACTGATAGTAAAGTTAACCGGGGTTTCAGGAACTGTCCAATCTGTTGCCAAAACACCACCAAATGCTCCCATATCGGCAAGAGTAGTACCTTGAGCAGGATAAGAAGCAATCCCATCTGAACCGGATTCCAGAGCTTCTGAAGGGTTGGCAGCGTCAATGCAGGGAGAGCCTGTAGCGAGTGTGAAATCTCTATTTGCTTCATCATTGAATAGGGGGTCAATATCTATATTACCTGTACCTGTAGCCCCACCCAGAACATTGGAAAAGGAGAAGTTAGCAGATCTTAGATATCCTTCTGTGTAGATATCATCCCTGATAATAGAGCCTGTTATGTTGACAGAAGACATCATGTCGATATACATTCCAGCCCCACCTGCATCAGCAGTGTTACCATCTATTGTGCAATGAGTAAGATAAGCTTCAAAGCTGTTTTGAAATGCAACAGCTCCACCGTAAACATCCGCATGATTACCATTGAAAAGTGAATTGGTAATTGTCGGTGAAGAAGCAGAGGAAATGAATCCACCACCAAATCCGGTGACTGAGTTATCATAGAATGTACAATTTGAGAAATTTGGGCTGGTGTTGAAGCCGAGATATGCTCCACCACCATAATTTGCATTGTTATCTTCAAAACGAACATTTACAAACATGGGATTAGACATTGATTCCATAAAGATACCTCCGCCAAAATCTCCATAACCATTGACGATTGAGAGATTAGAAACTGTAACATCATCATCTTGATAGAAGTAAAGCAACTGCTTATTGTTTTCTCCATCCAGAGTAGTGTTGCCTGTAGGATC
>JAFGVF010000413.1 GCA_016938155.1 Candidatus Cloacimonadota bacterium | reverse complement strand
TCCAAAACCGGCTGAAGATTCAAAGTTAAGAACATATCAAGATTCTAATGAAGTCTTGACTGCATATGATTCTGATGAGATGTTCTGTAGTATTAAGGGTGAAAAGTCTGTTGACCGAACTCTTGATTTACATACATGGATTAGATATCGGTTAAACAATAAATTTATAATAACTACAGTTGGAAGAGTTATCTTCAATACAATTCTTCCTGAAGGTGTTCCGTTTGTAAATGAGGTGCTTAATAAAGGTAAACTCAACGAACTCGCCATGATCAGCTTTAAAAAAGTCGGACAATATGAAACAGCAATATTGCTGGATAAGATTAAAGAGACCGGTTTTAAATATGCTACCAGAGCAGGCGTAACCTTCAGTTTCGGTGACATTGTTGTACCATCAACAAAGAAAGAAATTCTCTCTGAAAAAGAAAAGGAAGTTAGAGTTATTCAAGAACTTTATCTTTCAGGTGTTATCACAGATAAGGAGAGAATGCAGCGTGTTGTTGATAAATGGAAAACTGCAACAGAGCAAGTTACCGAAGAATTAATGGGTGATTTAGAAAAAGATAGAAATGGACTAAATTCCATCTATATGATGTATAAGTCCGGTGCAAGAGGAAGTCGTGACCAGATCAAACAGCTTGGTGGAATGCGTGGTCTTATGGACAAACCTACCAAGAGTACGAGCGATGATATCGGTGTTATCGAAACACCTATTAAGTCTAACTTCAAAGAAGGACTTTCGGTGCTTGAGTATTTCATCTCAACTCATGGAGCTCGTAAAGGTTTGGCGGATACAGCATTGAAAACAGCTGATGCAGGTTACCTTACAAGAAGATTGGTTGATGTCGCTCAAAACTCCATCATCACTCTTGAAGATTGCGGAACTATCGACGGTGTGGATATTGTCGCATTGAAAGAGGGTCAGGAGATTGTGCAGACACTTGCTGAGAAGATTGAAGGTCGTACAGCATCTGATGACATTTATGATCCAATTACTGATGATATTATTGTTGAGGCAGGTCAAGAAATTGACCATGAAATGGCTCATCTAATAGAAAAGCATGGTATCTTAAGTGTCAAAGTTCGCTCGGTTTTAACCTGTGAATCTGTTAGAGGTGTATGTAGTAAGTGTTACGGTAGAAACCTTGCAACTCAAAAATCTGTTACAATAGGTGAGCCGGTCGGCATTATTGCTGCTCAAAGTATTGGTGAACCCGGAACTCAGCTTACTCTGAGAACTTTCCATATCGGTGGTGCATCAAGCACACAGATTGAAAACGCTGAAGTTGTTTCTAACTTCGACGGAATAACAAGATTCGATAGAATGAACCTTGTTGTGAATAAGGAAGGGGAACAGATCTCTGTAAGTCATCTTGGTAAAATCCAGCTTGTTGATGAGAAAGATCCTGATGTAGTTTTAGAAGAATACAGAGTTGAATATGCTTCTACTGTCTATGTATCGGATAATCAGAAGATTGCAAAAGATACCAGACTCTTCAGCTGGGATCCCTACAACAATCCTCTCATCAGTACAGCTAAAGGTATTCTCCATTATGAGAACTTTGTAAAAGATTTCACTTACAAAGAGGAGTTCAACGAGCTTACGGGTCTCAGGGAAATAACTATTATCGAGTCTAAAGACAGAAAGATTCAGCCTCAGTTTAAAATTGTGGATGAAGATGGAACGGAAGCACTTGTGCCACTTCCAACCGGCTTAAATGTTAAGGTTGAGGATGGTGCAGTTGTTTTCCACGGTCATAAACTCGGTGAGACTTCCCGTGTTACAATCAAGCAGCGAGACATTACCGGTGGTCTGCCTCGTGTACAGGATCTCTTTGAAGCACGCGTGCCCAAAGAAAAGGCTATCATCTCCGAGATTAATGGTCGTGTTACAATCGGTGGTCTCAAGAAAACCGGTCGTGATATATTCGTTACTCCTGATAGCGGAATATTCTCGCCTATTGATGGTAGAGTTATTATCGGAGAAACTGACGAAGATGGTAAGAAAAACATCTTTGTCGTGCCGGATAATGCAGTGATATCAAAACGGAACGGTTCTATCCGTTTCGGAGACAAGACTGAAGAAGGTCAGGATGTCTATATTGTGGTAGGTTCCGGTAGGGAATACAAGTACCACATTCCGGCTGAACAACAGATTATCGTAGAAGATGGTCAAAAAGTAAGCACTAAAATACCGTTGTCGGGTCATGTCTTTGATATACCCGAGTTCCAGGAAGCTATTTTTGCCAATGAAGATGTCGTTAGAGAAGGTGCACCTCTCGCAGGTAGAAAGTATGTTATTCCATCCGGAAAGCGTATTATCGTTCATCAGGGCGATATAGTTGAGAGTGGTGATGCCATATCTGACGGACCTCTGGATCCTCATGATGTTCTGAGAGTTAAGGGTATAAAAGCAGCTCAAATGCTCATCCTTAACGAAATTCAGGAAATCTATAGGAAGCAGGGTGTGAAGATAGATGATAAGCACATTGGTGTTATTATTCGTCAGATGTTTAAAAAGGTAAGAATTCTTAATCCGAACAAAACTCTTTTCCTTGAAGGAGAAGTAGTGGATAAGATGGCGGTAATGAGAGAGAATGCTGAAGTAGAGCAAAGAGGTGGCGAAGGTGCCACATATGAACCTCTCCTGTTAGGTATTACAAAAACTTCTTTGTTGACAGATAGTTGGCTATCTGCTGCTTCGTTCCAAGAAACTACTAAAGTACTTACACAGGCTGCAATCGAAGGTAAAATCGATAAGCTTGAAGGTCTTAAGGAAAGTATAATTTTGGGACACAGAATACCTGTGGGAACCGGTTCTAAACACTACACTTCTAAGATTAAGAGCAGTGTAGAAGAAGGAAAGACCCTGAGAGAAATGGTTCAGGATCTTGCTCACGATGCTGGAGATGAAAGCATCGATAATTTATTAGATTTCTAAGATGGAGGAAATGTGCCGACAATTAATCAGTTAGTCAGAAAAGGCAGAAAAAGAGTTATAAAGAAAAAGAAGAACAGGGCTCTTATGCAGTGCCCTCAGAGACGCGGAGTTTGCACCAGAGTGTACACAACTACGCCTAAAAAACCTAACTCTGCGTTAAGAAAAGTTGCCCGTGTGCGTTTATCGAACGGGTTTGAAGTTACAGCTTACATCCCCGGCGAAGGGCATAATTTGCAAGAGCATTCAATGGTGCTTGTTCGCGGTGGTCGTGTAAAAGACCTTCCCGGTGTAAGATACCACATTGTCAGGGGTACCCTTGACTGTGCCGGTGTTGACAAGCGTAAGAACTCTCGCTCCAAATATGGTGCGAAGCGTCCTAAGAAATAAGAGGAGAAGGTAATATGTCAAGAAGACACAAAGCGATGGAAAGAGAGGTCCTGCCGGATCCTAAATATCATGATATAATTCTCAGTAAGTTCATAAACGGCATCATGCTCAGTGGTAAGAAATCTGTTGCAGAAGCTATTGTGTATGGTGCAATGGATATTATCAAAGAAAAGCTTAATGAAGACCCTTTACATGTTTTCAAGACCGCTCTTGATAACTCCCGCCCTCTGGTTAAGGTTGTATCCCGCCGTGTTGGTGGTTCAAACTATCAGATCCCGATGGAAGTTTCCGAGAAAGATGGTCGTGCTATTGCTTTCCGTTGGATAATCAGCTATGCTCGTAACCGTTCCGAACAGTCTATGGACCAGAAACTTGCAGGTGAGCTTATGGCTGCCTTTAAGAAAGAAGGAAACACAATCAAAAAGCGTGAAGATACTCATAAGATGGCAGATGCCAACAAGGCTTTTGC
>JAFGVF010000412.1 GCA_016938155.1 Candidatus Cloacimonadota bacterium | reverse complement strand
CTACCCTCTCCCCTCAAGGGCGAGGAAATAATGTAAAATAGGCGTTCTCGGAATAGTTGCTGTTTTTTCGCATTGCCCCGAACTCACTTCCGTTCGTAATGGTGCGAGCTCAGAGAGCAATTTAGAAGAGCACAATTCTACGAATTGTCAGCAACTCAGGAGAGTCGCAGTACTTAATGCAATTGTCCTCAATTGCGATGAAAATATTCCAAACAACCCAGGAGAGTTGTTGTGCATTGGAGGTACTGCTTCAGCTGTACTCTTTGAGTTGTGGAGCTAAAGCACCACCTTTGGAAAATCCTTGAATCTCATTTTCCTCGAAGGCAGGTTCAAGACATGCACCTATGCATATAAATTTAAAGAAAGCAAGAATCCGTAGTAGCACATAATATAACCGAATCGAAGTTCCTAATCCCTAACTAAACGCAAGATGTTGCTTTTCTACAGGTACACCTTTGGGAAATAATTTCCACGACTTAACAAATATGTTTGACACCAAAATTCCTCTGCATGTAATAGCTTTAAAGGAGTTTCGATGAAAAAGAAGCATAGCATATTGATGCCGCTTTTCTGGTTAGTGCTTTTTCTGGCATTGGGTTATTATATCCTACACCCTGGAACAACAACCGAAAAACTCAAAGAGAGCTTAGCCGGCAAAGATAAGATAAAGAAGGTTGAAAGAGTAATAAAAGGAGTAAAGGCACCTGAAGAAAACCAGATAGAATTCTCTTTCCTATCCATACCTTCCGATTCACTTTACACCTATCTTTTACCATCAAGAGATAAGAATAAACAGATTGTGAGACATACTGCTTATACCCTCGAATATGATGAACAGCATGAACAGGCAGATTGGGTTGCTTATATTCTGGATGGGAGTAAATTGAAGGGTGGTGAGGACCGGAAGGATAATTTTAGAGAAGACAAAGCAGTTAAAACAGGCTCAGCAACTCCAGCAGATTATCGAGGTTCAGGATATGACAGAGGTCATCTTGCTCCTGCAGCAGATATGAACTGGTCGAAAGAGGCAATGAGTGAGTCCTTCTACATGAGCAATATGAGCCCTCAAACAAAAGAATTCAATCGGGATATCTGGCGAAAGCTGGAAACACAGGTTAGACTGTGGGCACTTCAACACAATGTACTCTATGTTGTAACGGGACCAGTTTTCACCGGAGAAGAGACAAAGAAAATAGGTAAAAATGAAGTAACTGTCCCTGAATATTACTATAAGGTGATCTTAGATTACACTGAACCTGAGTTGAAGACAATTGGCTTTATCTTACCAAACAGTAAAAGTACAAAAGAATTGAAGGAATATGCAGTAACTGTTAATGAAGTAGAACGAAAAACTGGGATTGACTTCTTTGAGAAATTACCGGATGATTTTGAGAACCGACTGGAAAGTATTTACGAACAGGATTTGTGGTGGTAACAATGAAAAGAGCAATAATACTGGCAAGTGGAGGATTGGATAGTCTGGTTACTACAGCTATTGCAGCTTCCGAAAATGAGGAGATATATCTCTTGCATGTGAATTACGGTCAACGAACCGAGAAAAAAGAGTTGGAATGCTTTGAGAAAATCTGTGCTCATTACAAACCTGCAGGTGTGTTAAAGACCAGTATCGATTATCTGACTAAAATCGGAGGTTCAAGCCTCACAGATTCCGGTATGGAGATTAAGGATTTTACAGGGACAACTGAGATACCTAATACTTATGTCCCGTTCCGTAATGCCCATCTTCTCTGTATTGCCACAAGCTGGGCAGAGGTGATTGGTGCTCAAAGTATCTATATCGGAGCTGTCGAAGAGGATAGCTCAGGATATCCAGACTGTCGGGAAAGCTTCTTTGAAAGCTTTAACAAGACTATTGCCCTGGGTACAAAAAACAGCTTTACAATTGAAGTAAAAACGCCGGTAATCCACATGAACAAAGCAGAAATTATCAGCAAGGGAATTGAGTTAGAAGTGCCTTTTGAGTATAGTTGGAGCTGTTATCGCTCAGATACTGAAGCCTGTGGAACATGTGACAGTTGCGTTTTAAGACTGAGAGCCTTCAAAAAGGCAGGGGTTACCGACCCGATACCATACAGGAGAAAAACACTATGAAAGACAATATTGTAGATTATTTCATGCAAATGGTGAGGATTGGCAGTGAGTCCGGTAATGAGCGTGAATTTGCTGCCTTTATCACCGATGAGTTGCTTCACCTTGGTGCAGATGTAACCATAGATGGTTTCAGTAATTCCTCTCATGGATGCTCCGGAAACATCTATGCTTACTTCTCAGGAAGAATAGAATTGGAACCTCTGCTTTTCTGCTGCCACATTGATACGGTAAAACCGGGAATCGATATCGACCCTTATGTAGAAGATGGAGTGATAAAGAGTCGCGGAAACACAATTCTCGGAAGCGATGATAAATCCGGGATTGTTGAATTGCTTTTCGCCATCCATAATCTTCGCCTAAGCGGTTTTGACATGCCTCCTCTGGAAATCCTTTTTACTAGCTGCGAAGAAATCGGACTTTTAGGAGCGAAATACTTCGACAGTTCAATCTTAAAATCAAAGTATGGCTTCGCCCTTGATTCGATGGAAGTGGGTAACATTATCATCGGAGCCCCTGCTCAAAACACGCTCAATTTTGAGTTTATAGGAAAAACTGCCCATGCCGGATTTGAACCGGAAAAGGGAGTGAATGCCATCAAGGTTGCTGCTCATGCTCTCGATGAGATTCAGGTTGGACGGATTGATGAGGAGACAACCATCAATTTCGGAGTGATACTGGGTGGTTATGCCAATAATATCGTACCGGATAAAGTAATTGTTTCAGGTGAAATCCGTAGTCATTCTGAAGAAAAGCTGGAAACGCTGACAAATCAGGTAATCAATAAAGCCAAAGCAGCTGTCGAAGAGTTCCCTAAAGCAGATATGATATATGATGTAACCCGCGAGTACAATTCCTTCCTGCTTGATGAGAACAACTTTTACCTCAAACTTGCTGCCCAAGCATTTAAAAACATCGGCATTTCACCGCAACTATTGAAATCAGGGGGAGGAAGTGACGCCAATATCCTGAATAAAGACGGGATTCAGATGGCAGTTATCGGCACCGGTATGGACAAAGTTCATACTGTTGATGAGCAGATAAAAGTTAGAGATTTGGAAGTTATCAGTGTTTGGATTGAAGAATTGATAAATCTGTATGGAAACAGTAAAAGAGGTTTAGATGCTTAGAATAGCACTCATTGGATTTGGTAAAATGGGGCAAACACTTTCATTACTCGCCCCGCATTTTGGTATGGAGATTGTGGCTAAAATCGACCCGTTTGTTGATGGCTGTGCCCGGGAAATAAGTGAAGAGAATCTCAATAATTGTGATGTTTGCATTGAGTACACCACTCCTCAGACAGTGATTGAGAATTGCCGGAAAATTGCTGCCTTAGGAAAACAGATTGTTATTGGAACCACAGGCTTGGATTCTCACCTTTCAGAGCTGAAGGGAATTGCCGAGAAATATAAAATCGGGATTGTTTACAGTGCAAATTACAGCATCGGGATGAATGTCTTTTTTAAGTTATTGGAACATGCAGCCAAGCTTTTCTCTCCTCTTGAAGGTTATGATGTCTCAGGGCTTGAGATTCATCATCGTCAGAAACTGGATAGTCCATCCGGTACTGCAAAGAAGATTACTCAATTACTGATTGATAATCTTCAAACCAAAACAAAGGAGCAATATGACAAAGTGGATGGAAGAATTGCCAAAGATGAACTCCATTTTGCCAGTATCAGATCAGGAGCGAATATGGGAGAACATACTGTTTATTTTGATTCCGATGCAGATGTGATTACTCTTTCCCATTCTATCCGTAATCGTAACGGACTGGCGGAAGGAACGCTCAGAGCTGCTGAGTGGATTGGAACCAAGAAGGGATTATTCAACTTCCAAGAGCTTTTTGAGGAGATTATTGGAGATAAAAAATGATAAAATCATTCATTGAATCTACCAAATCAGGTCAGTATATCCCTTTCTTCAAAATGGAAGCACAGGGGAATGATTATGTTTACATTGAACTCCCCGGACTCAAGCTTAAAGAAAAGCAATTTAAGGATTTAAGTATCGCTGTTTCTAAAAGACATTTCGGTATAGGTGCAGATGGATTGGTTACAATTGATGACTGTGATGAAGCTGATGTTGAAATGCGTATCTTCAATGCAGACGGTAGTGAAGCTGAGATGTGCGGTTCTGCACTTCGCTGCATTGTATATCATACTTCCATAAACCACAATTTAACTGAAGTATCAGTGAAAACTAAAAGCGGAATAAAGTATGGGAAAGTTCTGAAGGATGGAACCGTTGAAGTTAATATGGGAACGGTTAAACCTGTTAGCGAGTTGGTGACATTAGACGGGTTTGAAGGATATTACATTGATGCAGGCAATCCACATTTTGTTACCTTCACAGAGATTTCTCAAGAAGAATTTCTCCAGCGTGCTCCGATATTGGAAAACCTGAAAGACCAATATTACGAAAGAAGAAACATAGAGTTTGTAAAAGTTCACTCTCAAGATAAAATTAAAGTAAAAGTTTGGGAAAGAGGAAGCGGGGCAACCCTTGCCTGCGGAACAGGTGCAGCAGCTGCGACGGCTGCCGGAATAAAAGCAGGTTTGCTAAATAATTCCGTCGAAGTTTTACTTCCAGGAGGCAGTGTGAAAGTTGAATATAAAGAAAAGATTGACAATTATTTCCTGATTGGCAAGGTTAAGTATGTTTTTGAAGGGAATTACTTTTATAAAACCGGATAGGAATTTATGCAAAAAATCGGAACTTATCTAAAACAGCTTCGCGAGGAACAGAAACTCTCTCTAAAGAGAATAAATGAGCTGACTAAAATCAGGATTGATTATCTTGAAGATATCGAAACGAATGCCTTTAAAATACTGGATAGCTATGGTGTTGCCAGAGCAATTGTGAATAATTACGGGAAAGCTCTGAATGCTCCTGAAAAGGAAGTGCTCTTCATTTTTGACGAAAGCTATCCCCACATTAGAGCAAACACTTTTACACCGCGAAAGGATATTAGAGAGAATAAGATTCTCATCTCCTTTAACTTTATCTATATCCTTGCAATATCGGCACTTGTTATAATCATCACATTCAGCCTAATTCATCTTTACAAGAAAGGAAGTCTGGGAAGCCCTTTTAAAAAGAATCTTATCAATACCGAGAAAATTGTTGAACCTGACTCTCTGGCCACTATCGAAACGGTTATAGACGATAAAGGACAGGATAAACGGGAAATGATGAAGCAATTGAAAGAAACCAATAAGGACACCGAAGCTCCACAGAGCATTGACACAAACAAAGCTGATTACGACAACACAGATTACAGCAAAGAACTAATATTTAATAACAAGGATTCTGTTCTGGACACAGATTAATTATGCAACCCGACTTAAGCGGTTTTCCCGGCTTCATCTCAATACCTTATAGATTAAGCAGAGAAAACGGAATTCAAAAGCGGGATTATCAACGAATGTGCGTGGAATCCCTGCTTCGTTTCTTAGCATCCATCTGTATTTGCAACTATGTAAAACTATTCAAAACAGGTAACTCCACATCCAACTTGCCGTCTCCGCGTGGTATTGACTTATCTCAGGTCTCTTTAGGGCGTTGGAACATGATAGCAAGAACCCTAAGCAGATTGATTGTTGAGTCAGGTTTTGAGTCCTTTATACCGGAAATATCGCAGCTTTATGATACTAAATCTGACTGGGAAAATCTGGTAAGCAGTTACATAAACGCCAGAAATCAAGACGCACACGGCGGACTTATTCTCGATGAATCCGAACTTACTAAAGAACTGGATCGGAGGCAGGAAATTGTTGCTGAGATGTTATCCAGATGCAGTTTTCTGAACAACTATCGAACCGTCTTGCCCTATGAAACTCTATCTACCACTGTGGGTGTCAGTTATAAAGTCAAGAGCTTCCCTCATGGTGTTACTATTATCTCCTCTCAACTTCAACCTATAGGAGAGATGGAACTGAACAAACCGTATCTCATCAGCAATGTTGATAATAGTACTTTATGTATGTACCCAATGTTTATCCAATATCCATCTGCAGATAGCGACCCGCGTTACCAGCAGTTTACATATTATCGAACCATGAATCGTAAAACCGGAATACTCCAGTTTATGAACAGCAGGCAGTTAATAACAATCAGGCACGAGAACAAAGATAATAAGGGATATCAATCAATAGATTCCGTTATTGCTCAGGATTTCTTTAATCTAAGGCTTCTGATTGAGGATGAATCTCTTCTCCAGGAAACAGCTCCATCGTTACAGATAAAATACAGCTTTGAAGATGACTTCATTACTAAACAACAGTCCACAACAATCAATATCTCCATAAAAAATAACGGGGATGCAATTGCCGAAGATGTTTGCATCGAACTCCAGCTACCAAAAAGCTTCGTTATCCCAGATGATGGAGAACAAGAACATGAAGAGGTTGGAGAAGATTATTACCGAATCCGGTTTTCAGACATTGACCTGGAATCAGCAGGAACCTGGAAGAAGCAGCTCTGTATCCGCCCGAATCGCAGTGGTCAGTATGAGTTCCCGGCTCTAAGGGTTACTTACAGTTATTCTGATGTTAGAGGTAAGTTGATTAAACCGAAACAGATTAAAGACGGAACATTTTTGAATACTGAGTTTTCGGAATCCATCTTTTGCACGGTCATTGACCCTACTGACATCTACAGTATTATTCCGGTCGTCAATATGTCTGTGAAACTTGATTACGGTTACGATATTACCGGAGCTATCAGAGATGATATTCGGATTGGGGATAGCATCAGTTTAAGTGTATTTCTCAGAAATACCGGACTTGGGGTTGCCAAAGATGTAGATTTTACTGTTTTTCTTCCTGAAGGAATCCGACTTAAAAGCGGAAAAGAAACCTGGCATGGAAACATCAATCCCAGAAGCAGTGAACAGATTACTTTTGAATTGGAATTGCTGAAAGCAGGTATTATGTACATCCGGTTCAGAGAACTGGTTTATTATGATTACCAAGGAGAAGTTTACAGTACTTTCCACGGTGGCTATAAGCTTTTAGTCCGCAACAATCCCATGGTGGAATTACGGCAACAGATGCAGAAAGCATGGGGAGATTTGATTCTGTCTGAAGAAGAAGAATTGCAGCTTAAATTAATCCGGTTAAGATACAAAAATCTACCCGAGATGAACCTCATCAGCATGGAAGAGCTGGAAACAGAAGTCAAAGTGAGTATCCTGAAGCAAATGATAAGAGCTACAGCTGAGAGTATGGATATAACCCTCGTAGAAAAGGCTTTCGGGAAAGGTTTCGACCTCTTTGCCATTAGTGATCTAAGCTGCCCTTTTGCGATTATCCAATACTGGCAGAATGAGGTTAATGTATATCTTCAGGGTGATTTTCAGTCCGATAGTTATCCCAGAGAAAAGATTTATATCAAGCATGAGCTACCCGCGTTTATGTATCATAAGATCGATGCCTTCAGTTCTAAGATTGACTCCAATCTATTCCGAGGATTATTGGGTCGCTCCATTCGCTGGGTTTTGCGTAACATCTTTCCCCTGTATTTATGTAAACAGGCTGCAGATAAAATTCTTGGCTTGTATTCTGCCAATACCGAGATTTCTATCGAGGGACATCTCGCTATTTATCGCATTCATGGTGATTTGCCATATAATCACAGCTATCCGTTTCATAAAGCTTTCTTCTGTTTCAACAAGAAGATGGAGTTGTGTATTCTAATCAGTACTTCGGGATTCTCTACTATGACTAAGGATGTTCTCGCAATTGATGAATATCAATTCTATTCTTATAAAGATAAGTTTGACAGCTTCCCGTTTCTCCGCTGTGAGAAAGGGGGAAAATACCTCATGGTGCAGGAAAAGAAAGCTGTTACACATGGTGAAGTGGAAGATGTTCTGATTGCCTTTCAGCAATTTGTGCTTGATTTACTGCAAATAAAAAGCCTTAGTTTAAAGCACCATATCTCAATCTTCTCCGATACTCAAAAAGATTATCTGAGAAAGATTGTCACCACTTTTGACAAATGTTACAAAGATTATAGTGAGAAAAGCTATTTCAGGGGTTGGTTTTTGCGTTTTCTTAAGGAGGATAACAAGACACATATTGATTTCTACTCCATCAAAGCATTCCCAATCTTCAAAGCTATCCAAAAAACTATTCGGATATCCGTTTCTCCTCGCAGAATAACGGTAAATGTTCGGGGATTACCTCTTGATTTTGCTGAGTATCAAGAGATTAGCTGCTCATTAAGTAAAACACCTCCATATCTTTACGCTATGAATTATACAGCAAAAGTGGATAACAGCCTTAATGAAATTATCACTTATAATCTTGGAATAAGTAATCTTGATATTCAGCCCCTCAGTTCTGATATCCTCAGCAGAATCATTAGTGAATCCAGGATTAGAGATTTCGAAGTCTTTCTCCATTCAATCTACAGATTGCAAATTGATGGTTCTCAAACTTCTTTTAGCTCTCTCAATTCCCTTTTAGAACAGCAGGGAGTAATGAGAACGACCCAGAAATTCATCAGTGCCTCTACTCGATATTTTTCCCATCATATCCTCGACTATCCTCTGAACTACAGCTTTAAAGAGAGAACATTATCCATTAAACCAATATATCTTCCCCTTATCGAACAGCTTATTTCAAATTGATTTCAAACTAAACACCGGCTGAAACTCTGCATTATTCCCGTGGCTCCTCTGTTTTCTT
>JAFGVF010000036.1 GCA_016938155.1 Candidatus Cloacimonadota bacterium | reverse complement strand
TCTTCAAGAAAATCTTCCAATTTCAGATTGAAATATTTTGCGATCTCTTCCAATGGAACTATCAAGTAAACCTTGCCGTCGATGAGTTTTTCCCGTCCACCTTTGAAGTATTCCATTGGTGTCTCTGATCCTTTCGGATGCTTAGGTGAGGATTTTATCTGCTTTTCGATGTCCTCAACCGTCCCTAAGATGTAATAAGGTCGTTTCATAATCTTTCCACGTTTTTGGCACATATGCCGTTGCGATTTAAACCTTCGTCAAACGAAACTCTGACATCAGGTGAGAGCTTGTCATCGGGATCAGCTTGGTTTGTATAGTGGAAGAAGTAATCTTCCCCACTGCCATCACATGTGATGAAGCCGTATCCTTTGTAAGGGTTCCAGTACTTGATTTTACCTGTTAAATATTTTTTCAGATCAGCCATTGTAGTAGATTTTTATGATTTGAAGAAAAGGGGCAGAATCACTCCTGCCCCCTAGCATTAACCAAATAAATAAAAGAAGCAGCGCGGAATTGAGTGCCAGTAACGACTGGCAGCGGGACCTCCTTTTCCCGCTTATAAGGAGGTATTCTTATTGGTATCATTTCACGGCTTCTTTTTCTTCCTCAATTAGATAATTCTTCACCCCTTTCGGCCATGGTGGTAATGACCCTTTGGAAACCTTTTTGGTTCCGAATGAAGGAATGGTAATCTTGGAGAATCCGGTCTCTGCCAACTCTCGTTTACGTTGTTTTTCAAGATCAAACATCCGTTTTCTCTGCGCGGCTCTGACTGGCTCAACAATATGTTCCCTGTAGCTTGAAACAGCCATGCCTTTATATGGTGAATGTTCATCGACAATCACGAGAATGTCACCGACATATTCGACTTTCTGATAATCAATTTCATCGAGATAGCCACCTTTGAGTTGACCGTTGCCACGCGGTCCGTACTGGAGAACCTTGGAAGCATCACGTTCAGTCTTCGTTTCTTTCCAATGGTCAACAAGATTTTGCAGCAGCTCGGCTTCCCTCTTCCAAACATCAAGTCTTGCCTCTGTTTTTAACCGCTCTTCAAGCAATTTCGGAGGCCACACTTTGGGACGTTTGTAACCCTGCGCTTCCTTCATGTTGCAATAACTGTCAAACCGACCATGGATCAGAGCAAGTTTCCTCTCTGCATTCGGGATAATCGCGTTTATATCTCCCCCTGCTTTTGTGGACATAACAATCCCGTTTTGATCACCCGTTAACTCAAACAAGACAGATTTGATTGATGAAAGGTCGGAAATTTCCAACCGGTCAACGATGATGGCACCCTTTTCGGAGCTATTGAGAATTGTCGAGTTGATCAGCAGTCTATCGAAGGTTTCCGAATATATCTTGTATTCAGGATTTGAAGGTGTATACCTTCTCCTTATTTGCGTTGCTGTAGATAGTGTTGTCATAACTTATAGAATTGGTAAAAGCGGTTCGGGAGCTTCGTTCTTATCTGCTGGTCCATCATCAGGGAAATTCAACCCTATTGGTGCATCACCATCAGGACCCGCACCGACAGGATAGAGTGGTTCGGTAGGCTCAGGGTCTGTAGATATCTGCGTCCCTTTTGGTACTTTTAGTACCGCGTCATCAGGTATGTTAAAACTCCCGAAGCGGTTCTTACTTTTAAATTCAATTTTTGCCATAATTCATCCTCCTTGTTTATTTAAAATACTTAAATATCAATTGTTTGAATTCTTCCTTCTGAGTAGCTTCCATTGTTAATGTCAATTCGACAATCTTTTTCAGTAATCGCTCCGCTTTGAAATAACTTGACTTACGGAGCTTGATTTTCTCGTTTTCAATCCAATCCACTTTGCCGATGACAGCTTCAATCCTATCACGGGTTGTCTGATTGGGATTGTATTTTCCCCTTTCAAGCCGAGACAGAGCAGATTGGGCAATTCCAGTTAACTCACTAAGTTTTTCCTGAGTTAGTTGCAAAGTCTTTCTCGTATCATACATGTTTCTCATAAACAATGGATTAGATGTGATTTGGGAAAAATAAGACGATATTAAAAAATACACACGTTTTTATCATAATAGTTCTGAAGAGCTTATGAACCAATGGCTTGTACAACTCTTAATATCAGAGAAATATAAAAGCGTATCAGGGTAAAGGAAAGGCAACTCTAACCTAAATATGATTAGATCGAAATGAATTATCTGTAGTCTTCCTTTTTAAATTGAATACAATTATTTCAAACAAGTTTGTTTTTTAGTACCTTCAAACGCGAAAATGGAAGTTGCGTAATGTCAAATTATCATTGAACGATAATTAGGTTTAATCAAAAAATATTCCGTATGGACTTTGCAGATCATTTAAAAAATCTATCGTTAAGAGCATCGAAGCTACAATCACAGGTGAAGACAGAGGAAGCAACAAAGCAAGCGTTGATACTTCCCTTCTTTTCTGCTTTGGGATATGACATTTTCAATCCACTTGAGTTTCAACCGGAATTTACTGCGGACATTGGTCTTAAGCAAGGGGAGAAAGTTGATTATGCAGTTCTTCAAGATGGCAAGCCAGTAATACTCGTGGAATGCAAAACCGTCACTGATAAGCTTAATAAAGCGGATAGTCAATTATTCCGGTATTTTCATACTACTACGGCCAAATTTGGTATTTTAACTAATGGAATAGACTACAAATTCTACACTGACATTGAGCAGAGGAATAAGATGGATGAGAAGCCATTTCTAAATGTCAACATCTTAAACATTAAGGAACAGGATATTCTTGAATTGAAGAAATTCCATAAATCAGTTTTCGATGTCAATCAGATATTCTCGACTGCCAGCGAGCTGAAATATCTCAATGAAATTAAGTCTATACTATCATCCGAGCTTGAATTTACATCAGAGGAATTTGCTAAGTACTTTATCACAATCGTATATCCTGGGCGAGCAACCGCAAACGTTGTTAAACAATTTCAGACAATAGTAAAGAAGGCACTCAACCAGTTTACCAGCGAAATAGTCAGTGCCAGAATCAAATCCGTTCTCGATAAGGAAAAGGAAGATGAAAAGGCTGACGCACAAAAAGAGGCAGAGGGGAGACTTGTTGAAACCACAGATGAAGAAATGGAAGCATTCTATATCATCAAGGGAATCTTACGCCAAGAGATTAAGGGAGATAGAATTTTTTATAGGGATGTCCAATCTTATTTTTCAGTCTTGATTGATGACAGTAACCGTAAGGCAATATGCCGGTTGTATTTAACAGAAGCAAAGAAATGTATTGGCATAATGGATGCCGGAAAGAGGGAGATAAGATACGACTTAACAACACTGGATGATATTTACAAGTACACAGAGCAGTTACTTGCTGCCGTAAAAATATATCAATAAAGTTTCTGAAATGAATTGCGGCAGAGAAATGAATTTAGATCAATCGAAATCCAAAGTTCAATGGTGGCGCATCATACTAATATTGGGATTCATCGTTGCTTTCGGAATGATCAATTTTGGTTGCCAATGTGATTGTGAAGAGGCTCCTGATGAATATTATGTCAAGTATGAAGTAAACTGTAGTGGCTTAGTAGGCTCGCCTATTGCTGAAATAATAGTAAGTTCAGAAAATGGAGATTTGACCTTCAATCTTGACCATTTTTCACCCTGGGAAACCACCATAGGACCAGTGCAAAAGGGGTTCAATGCGACACTTAAAGTAAATGTAACGAATGCAGTGGTACTACTTTACGGCTATATACATGTAAGCAAGAATGACAGTCCTTTTGCACTTAAGGCAAGTGATGGTAGTGAGAGTATTAATGACCCGATAAGTAATGTCCAATTAAGCTATACCATAGATTATTGACATAAATATAATCCTGTTATACTTCAGGAAATTCTTGTATTACCCTTGCGTTATACCTTACAACCTGTAAAAACTGCATATATGCCAAGTTTGACTACTAAGAATAAGAAAGAGCCCACATTCGCAAACTATGCCCGTGGCAGTATTTGGGAATTCAAGAACAGATGTTCAAGAGAGGAATTTGAAGAATTAAGAGCCGAGGTAAAAGAATTCTGTAATGGAAACAAAGATCTACCGGTATCCGAACAGAAAAGACTTTTTGATGAAAAATATGGACACTTAACGGGTGATGCGGGAGCGGCGTTGACAATCAAAGAACTTCGGGCAATAAATAGCAAACTAACCTTCTTTGTGATACTTGCGATAATCAGTATAGTAATTGCATTATTTGCTGCCATTGGAGGAGTCTTAGCATTTTAAGAGAAAAGTGATATCACTTCAAAGGTTGAGAGCTCAAAAAGGCAGAGAAGGTCGCGACTGAGCAGGGGAGTCAGGGGAAATTAAATCTATGATATGAATAACTATAGGTCCTTAATTATAAATATTGGTATCTCAGCTGTTTTTTTTCTATTAGGCATCTTAGCCACCAAACTATTGGAAAAGAAATACCAACCTGTGTATTCAGTAATCAATAGTCCTACATTAATCTATGATAGAGATAACTCAAGTCCAAATATTTGGGTGACTCTTAAGGATAGCATACCAATCAATGAGAATGTATATGTAACAACCCTAGCACTATGGAATAAAGGTAAACTTGAAGTGAAATCAGAGGATGTTAGAAAACCATTTTATATTTTTTGTTCAGATAGTATCGGGAAAATCATAGATATTGACATTATCCAGCAGAATGACCCAATAGAAAGTAATTTTCGATTATCTCATTTTGGGGATAGTGTTAAACTTGACTGGGATTACTTTGATTCAAAGTATGGTTGCAAAATTCTGGTTATATACTCAGGGCATGATGACACAAAGATATTGCTGACCGGTAAAGTTGCGGGTACTTCAGTAAAGGAAAAAAGAGAACAATTCAAAGAATCAAAACTTCATCAATTATTTAATCTAATAATAGTTGGTCTATTTTTTACAATCTTCATAAATGGTTTTTTCTTCTTTTTATTGAAAAGAGCGAGTACCAATAGGAAATGGAGAATGGGCATTCTGTTGGCATGCTCAGCATTACTTCTGCTATTGTATTACCTTGTAGAAAATAACTGGAATTCTTCGATAGTCCCTTTCTAAGATGGATGTAATATCTTAGTATGTATTTCCCAGTTTTTACCTCTTGGATTGAAGAAGCCCCGGACCTGTCTGTACATCCGGGGCTCAAAAATGTCTCTCTGCAATCCTCGATTGAGATCAGTCGCTGCACTTTGCGACCCTGCGATACCAAATTTACGCTAATCCGTGATAAATAGTAACGATATCTGCAGTAAATATTGATTTTATGAAGCTATCATTCAATTAAGAATGGCTCCAATCCATAGTCTTTAACATCGTTAGGTGCGACAGTTATGGCGTTAGCCACAAATGTGCGGATTTCATCAAGCTTCCGAATTGAGATATTGCCCTTAAAATTGTTTGCCCTTAATTTAATGACATCCTGAAGCTCGCTAACAGGCTTTACCACGGGATGAGCACAATTAGCATAACAATCATGCTTCAAGAATGGTGTCGTTGCTTTACTTAAGTGACATTGCAATTTAACAAGATGTGGCACATTGGGAAATGGTTTTCTTGTATTGAACAAAACCGCCAAACAAGCTGTACCATCATCGCTAATTCCAATAACTAAGTGCCATTTCCATTTAAGGGCGTCATTGGAATATGCGACAACAACACTTCCGGGTTTGATTTCTGGACCACAATAAGGAGCATGTAAGGTCTGAATATGAATCCTCATACTGGGAAAAAGTATTAACCAATATTGTCACTTAAATATTGGATAATATCACTGTGAGCTCCACCTGCTTTTGCTATTTCTATGACTGAGATAGGACTGTTGTGTCTCGTTGACCATGCGGAATCATATGCATTATCATGTGAATTTGTCACCCTATCCGAATAATTCATTCCCTTGACTTCCTCAATTGCGCTATCCAGACATTCAAGATCGCTCCTTGACAATTCACCAAGATCAGGGTCCTTTAATGGATCAACAATCCACTTGCCCTTCAATTTGAAGAAATCACAATAAGGTTGATCCTCTGCTCTACTCTCTTTACATCTGTCATATATCAGAGAAGGTACAGGGCCATCCTCCATCGCAATGTATTTATCATGGATTATCATCCTGCCATATTCTGCCAAGTGCTTCCTGTCAGCAAAATATAGGGCTTTGAAGACTGAATGCATGTCATTCTTACTCCTGCCAACTCCCTTTAACTTTTGGGCAACATAAAGTAAAGCCGATAAGGTTCGTTTGTCAATATGCTGGTTTGATATCATCGTCCACTCCCTTATTAAAGACACTCAAGACAGCATCTTTGTTGCATGAAATACAACGAATTGACTTTTCATATATTGCAAGTTAAGGCTGTTTGCCTGTATTCCACAAATTTTTAACATTTTTTGTTGATAATTTACTGAATTTTATCAAGTTATCAACCGTCGAATCTCACTGATCTAGAAGCTGTCCCGAATTTTGAAGGTAAAACTATAAGACCTCCCCGCTTGCCCTCGAGCAGATTGGTGATCATGATAGGTCTGATTTAATTGTTTGCGTAAAACCGTTATTTGTTTCCGAGAAGCTC
>JAFGVF010000411.1 GCA_016938155.1 Candidatus Cloacimonadota bacterium | reverse complement strand
TTCATCGGCAATTTCAGGTAAAAAGGAATTGTAAAAGACATTGGCACTATGATAGCCGACATTTGCCAGTATAAAAAACAGCATACCCGTGAAAACATCACCTTCGCGTACAAAATAGAGCAGGGATGTAAAGATTATGCTCAGGTAGCTGTTTATAAAGAGAAATTTCTTCTTAGAGCGTGAATAATCCGCTATCGCACCGAAGATTGGGGCAGTAATGGCTACTATCAGCATGGAAATTGCAATGGCTCTCCCCCACAAGGCACTGCCAAGGTCATTATTCCCGACAACTTTCTCCACAAAGTACTTACTGTAAACCACAGTAACGATTATCGTTGTAAAAGCGGAATTGGCAAAATCATAAAGCATCCACCCGACTACATTGCGATTAAGTTTCAAGCTGTTTCACTCCATTAAGGGTAAGCAGTGGTAAGTCGAAGTCTTTATAATGCTCTGCATTGGGCGTTGCAATAAAGATCTGATGCTTCTTACTAATATTATGGATTATATTCCTTGTTCTTTCTTCATCTAATTCCGAGAGGATATCATCAAACATCAGGATTGGATAATCGGATGATTTCAGATAAATAATCTCAGCCTGGGCAAGTTTAATCGCTATGACTATGGAGCGTTTCTGTCCTTGAGAGGCAAATTCTTTGGCAGATTTGCCGTTAATCTTTATTTGCAAATCATCCAGGTGTGGTCCAAAGAGAGAGTGTTCACTGTCTTTCTCCTTTGTTTCTTTCTCAAATAAAAACTCGTCGAGTTCCTTTTTATTCAGATTCAAAGGTATAGTTGATTTGTAATGGAAACTGATTTCTTCCGGCTTGGATGTAATTTCCCTATACTTTCTTTGGAATATCTGCTCAAACTCTTTAATAAAGTTCAGACGCATCAGGATAATCTCTTTTCCGCAGGTGTAAAATTTCAAGTCCCAGCTTCTTTTGTGGGTTGAATCATAGTCTGTTTTGAGGAGAGCATTTCTTTGAATCAGCAATTGATTGAATTCTCTCAGATTCAGAAGGTACTGCCAATCTGTCTGCGACTTGGCAGTATCAAGAAATCCCCGTCTCAAGCGGGGTGATCCGCTAATCAAGTTAACATCTTCAGGAGCGAGATATACAATTTTAATATGTCGATAAAGTTCACTGAGTTTCAGCATGGGAACTTTATTCATTTTGATGCTCTTATGATTATTCTGATAACCTATATCAAAAGAAAAGGCTTCACCTTCCTTGATGAAGCCTGATTGAATATAAAAGTAGTCTTTATTGAACTGAATCAAATCGTTATCCGGTTTCGAACGAACAGACTTTCCAAAAGCATTAATGGAAATAGCTTCGAGAAGATTTGACTTCCCGCTGCCGTTCTCACCAGTTATCAGGCATCCTCGGGCATCAAAACTGTAAGTGAACCTCTCGAAATTTCTATAATTAACAAGAGAGAGACTCGTGATGTACAATTTATCTTGTCCGCAATGGCATCAGTAGATAACGAGACTTCTGATTCTCCGGTTCTTCAGTGTTGGTAATAATAAATGGTTTTGCGTTACCGGAGAAATCCAGCCTTACATTTTCAGTATCTATTACATCAAGAATTGAGCGTAAAAATCTGGCATTGGTCGAGATTTTTATATCTTCACCTTCCAATTTGAAGTTCTCCACCAGAATATCAGCTTCCCCGATTTCAGGTCGCATTGTCGTCAATTTCAAATTCTCTTTATTGATTTCAATTTTCACTTTGTGATTTTCATCCGGTGCCAGGAAAGAAAGACGCTTTAAGGCTTTCTTGAAACTATCGTTATTTATAATCAGCGTTGAAGTCATTTCTGTCGGGAAAACCTTTGAATAATCAGGATATTCTCCCTCAATGATGTTGGAATATACTGTATAATTGGCATAAGCAAACATCACTCTCGCTGCTTGGAATACAACCTGCAAATCCAGATCGTCATCACGGATAATCTTCTGCATGAATGAGAGACATTTTATCGGAAGAATATGAGATGTTTCTTTCTCAATATCTGTATTTGAACCGAGAGCAATCTCCGAAATTCTCTTACCGTCGGAGGAAGCCATCACTTGTGTATCGGCTGTAATCTTCCAGTTTACGCCTGTAAACAGGATTCTGGTTTTTTCCAATGACACAGAGAATATGGTCTTGTTAACCATTTTATTGAAAATCATCGCATCCACTGAGATGGCATTATCAAGCGTACGGGTTGGAACAAGCGGATATTCACTGGGGTCTGCCGACAGGAATTGATAGGTGTTTCCACCGCAATGTATATTTACTGTCTCCTCTTCTTTAGAAACTGTCATCTGAGGATTATCCAGATCACCCAAGCTATTAGTCATCTCCACAAACACTCTCGCAGGTATGGCTATTCTTCCTGACTCCCTAACCTTTGCTTCAAATTCGCATATAACTGTCATATATAGGTTTGAGACGGTGAATACTACTATATCTTTGCCTTCTACTGCCTCTATCAGAAAATTCTCTAAAATCGGCATTGTGTTTTTAACGGGGATTAAATTCGCTAAATGTGGTATGTGTTCTGCAAGTTTTTTCAGTTCAACTGTAAATCTCATGGTAAACCCCTATATTTTTTTGCCATAAAGAAGTAATGACTCTTCAAAGTCAACCTTTTTTTAAAAATACTTATCCTCATTAGTTGGTGCGACCCTTCTGAGTTCACATTTCTCATTCCCAAGCCCCAGCTTGGGAACGCTTCTATTCTTTTCTGGTAACTAAGCCCCAGCTTAGTTACCAACGCTTGCATTTGGTACTGCGACTCTCCTGAGTTGCTGCACAAGCTGTGCTTGTGACTCCCTTCTCATTCCCAAGCTGAGGCTTGGGAATGAGATTTTAGAGACAGTCTATCTACAAGGGCACAATTTTTTGCCCCTACAATCTCAAACGATACAATCGACTACAAAAAATCAATAATCAATTGGCATTTCTGACTATGCGGAAGCCTAAGCTATAGTTGCTTCCGATGGCGTAGTTGAAGTAACGATTAGAAACAATACATCTAGCAGAACTACTGGTCCAACTACCACCGTGCTGCACACGGTCAGACCCGTTGATTGCTCCGGTTGGGTTCGTTTGTGCCCCACTCGAGTATGTTCCATAGATGTCCCAGCACCACTCCCAAACATTTCCACTCATATCAAAGATATCAAGCTCATTGGAAGTCTTTGTACCAACTTGGTGTGTTCCATAATCAGGATGAGTAGAACCGACATCATATGCGTTTGCTCGATACCAAGCAATATCACCGATTGAATTGCTTCCGCTATATAAGTAGTTATTTGACTGATTTCCTCCCCTCGCAGCAAATTCCCATTCTGCTTCGGTCGGTAAGCGATAGCCATTTGCTGTCCAAGAACAGGAAACATTAGTATGATTTAAGTAGTTCGTATTCCAACCAATGGTCCAGTTATCAGGGTTTGTACCGTCTGTTCCGTAACTGTAGCATGGAGTCAAGCCTTCATAAATACTCCGTCGGTTGCAGTATTCTATTGCATCAAACCAAGAGGCATAGTAAACTGGATAATTAGCTCCAACTCCAAAATCATGAGCAGGATTGCTCCCCATTACTGCCTCATACTCAGCTTGAGTTAGTTCGTACATGGCGATATAGAAAGAGGTAAGTGTTACTGTATGTATGGGTAGTTCATTGCCTTCTCTATTGCTTCCCATCTGGAATGTCCCCCCTTCCACAAAAACAAAATTAGGACTTAGTATTGTGTATGTTTCCGTAACTGTTTCAGATGGAGACAAATAGTACTTAAATGCTTTGGCTTTGATAGTAGTAGTACTTGTAATACTTATGGGAGTATTATACAAATTTGAGGTTCTGTTTGGGTCACTGCCATCTGTAGTGTAATAGATCTCAGCTTCGAGTGTGGAACAAGACATTTCAACAGTAGTTCCAAAATCATAAGTACCACCTGTCGGGCTTAAGGTTGGTGTATCGACAATGCCATAGTTTGGTGCATTTCTGCAAATGCGGAAGCCCCCATGGCTGTTATATCCGGCTGGGCCACCAGCGGCACGATTTGAAACAAAACAATAGGAAATATCTCCGTCCCAAAAACCACCCCGTATTACTCGGACTGGTCCACTTGTAGCTCCGGTTGGGTTTGTTTGTGCCCCGCTTGGATAGAATCCGTAAATATCCCAATTCCGTTCCCAGACATTACCACTCATATCGAAAAGCCCAAGCTCATTGGCTGTCTTAGTTCCCACTGGATGAGTAACTCCACTGGAATTGTCAATATACCAAGCAACCTCATCGATGTTGTTGCTCCCGCTGTAGATATAACCGTTTGACTGATTACCTCCCCTTGCAGCGAATTCCCATTCTGCCTCGGTCAGCAATCGATAGCCGTTTTCAGTCCAGGAACATGATACATTTGTATGGTTATCCTCGCTTGTATTCCAACCTGGGCTCCAGTTATCGGGATTTGTTCCATCTGTACTGTAGCTGTAGCAAGGAGTCAGACCCTCATTCATACTCCGTCTATTGCAGTATTCTATGGCATTATACCAAGTAACCGTTTCCACAGGACCATTGATTACACTTGGGAAAGATGAAGGAATGCTTCCCATCACTGCCTGATACTCAGCCTGAGTGAGTTCATACTTGTCGATATAGAAAGAAGATAATGTAACATTGGATGTACCATTATTGAATGTCCCACCTTCAACATAAACAAAGTTATCAGGAACAGGTATATTGATTGTATAAATTTCTGTAATTGTCTCAGAAGGAGCCCAGAACTCCTTAAACGCTTTAGCTTTGAGAGTAACTGTTTGCGTGATATAGATAGGAGCTTGATAAAATTGAGAGCTTTCCGTCGGTTCGCTACCATCAGTAGTATAATATATTTCTGCTCCCGGAGTAGCACAAGTAATAGTAACAGTTTGAGCACTTTGATAGGTCCCACCCGACAGATTAAATGCTGGAGTAACCACAGGTGGGTATGTATTATCTTCAGCTGTAATTCGGACTTTATACTGCGAGTCATTATAATCAATGCTCTCTAAACCGGCATCCCAAACAATATGCCTGCCTACCCCGTTAATAATATTATCTCCAATGTCACCGCTTAGATTGGCAGGTGTGACTATTTCATTGAAGTTCACTCCACCATCTGATGAGAGTAACAGTCCAATAGTTGAATTATCTCCATTGGCATCAAAGAGGTCATAGTAAATATCCACCAAGCCACTGCCATCCGATCGCTGTAAAACACTTGTATTATAAACAATAGGTGCGGTAGGTTCTGTTTCACTACGGGTGATTTCGAAATTATCCCAATGGGCATATTTACTGAAGCCATCGTATTGGGCAGATGTTCTTAACCTTATATGAGAGGCATAGGCAGGGATTGCAATTGTAACAAGTGTCCATGAGTCCGTATCGGGGTTTAGAGTAGTCCAATTATCCCAGTTACTGCCGTTATCATAAGTCACGCAATATCTCGAATAATCAGTTTCAGGGTTCAGTCCGTTAGTATAGTAATGAAAGCTCAAGGTATAAATATAGCCGATCGGGAGGGGTACAGCATCAAACGAAAGAGTGCTTTCGTTGTTGTCCAAATCCCAACTCCCCCAATACCAGCTTCCGTTTTGGGCATTTGCTCCGCCCATTGGTTGGTCGGTTCGTCCCCACCAGACCATGCGGGTTGCTCCGGCAGGATTGGCGGTATAGTTCCAGGTATCGGATGCTCCGTTCTCGAAGTTCTGAGCTGTGAAGATTTCGGCAAACAGGCTTAGGCTGATTAAAACAAGTAATATAGTTATGAGCTTTTTCATTTCACGCCTCCCTGCAGGATATTCCGGACTTCACGCCAGAGCAGTTTCTTTGATTTCGATTGTACTTCCAGTTGTGCAAATCTCTCACTACGGTAGTTTTTATAGGCAATCACGCGATAAAACATCTGGGATCGGAACTCTGTTACATCGTGATGGGTATAGGTATTGGTGAATGACCTGCCGAGGAAATAGTAATACTGCTCATCTTCGTAAGGTGTTTCATTATAAAGCACAATATATCCATCCGGTGTGATAGGAGTATCGTAAACCGTAAGAGTAACGGGTTGCCAACTTATGACTGCATCTACTCCATTAGAGGTATCCACCGATACTCCTTGCGGTTCTGCCGGTGGTACAAAGGAGATAACAAAGGGAGCAAGCGATGAAACAAGAGCCGTGTTTCCAAAGGTATCACTGACTTGTATCTGTACTTTCGCATTAGTACTCTGTGTACTTGGAATCTCCCACGCAAAGCTTCCGCTGTTATTTATAGCCTCTGCGAGTGTTGTATATTCCGCTCCGCCATTCAGCGAAAACCAGAGAAAGATACTATTATTATCCAGATTAGTATCGGAGGCATTCCAGAGAATGTTGTTCGTATCCCCGATATACCACGACTCACCACTATTGGGTGAAGTTAGTTGTAAAACGGGTAAGACTGTATCAAGTGTGAATAGCTCTG
>JAFGVF010000410.1 GCA_016938155.1 Candidatus Cloacimonadota bacterium | reverse complement strand
GCTTGTTGCACTTCCTTCAGGTCAACTCCACCGGCAGTAACAATAGCTTCCTCAATAGGTCGTGTCCCGGAGATATTGAATCTCAAATCTTTGCAGAATCGATGCAGATTCTTCCTTTCTTCTGCCGTAATATGACTAACAGACTTGTCAAGAGGAACTCCAATTCTTTTGGCACAATAAGATACAACTTTTCCAGGGAAAAGGGTTTTTAATACTGCCTCAAAATGCTTTCTGTTGTTTAACTCCATCTCTCTGATTAATCTTGCCTTCATTGTTTCATCATCCAGTGCCGGCTTGAAGTCTATGCTTATCTCGACAGTATTATTTGGCATTAGAAAAGTATTGATAATTCTGCTTAAAGTGAGGATAATGGGTCCACTAAGTCCGAAATGTGTAAACAGCATTTCTCCGAATTCGGAGTATTTCTTCTTACCATTTACATAGATTGAGGCAGATACATTCTTAAGACTCACGCCCATTAAGTCGATAACATCCTTTTCTTTCGTAACAAGTGGAACTAATCCCGGATGCAATGGGTTTATTGTATGTCCGTACCTTTGTAAAATGGGGTATCCATCTCCTGTTGAACCGGTTAAGGGATATGATTTGCCTCCCACAGCCATAATTACAGCCGGGGCATAGTACTCTCTGTTTTCAATATCGATAACTCCTGCAAGAGCACTGTCTTTAAACAACAGGTCACGAACTATTGTGTTTGTTTTAATCATGACACCGTTAACATGGTTCCAATTGTAGAAAGCGTCCACAACATCCTGAGCATTATCTGAAACAGGAAATACTCTGCCCCCTCTCTCCTCTTTCACCGGGACTTTGAGGGTATTTTCCATGAAAGTTATCAGCTCTTTGGAAAAGAAAGTCTTAAAGGCAGGATAGAGAAATTTCGGATTAGGAGCAATATGATTAAAAAACTCATTGAGAGTTGCAGTATTTGTGATATTGCATCTGCCTTTGCCTGTAATCCTGAGTTTCCTTGCACATCGTGCCATCTTTTCAAGAATAAGCACTTTTAAGCCTGCTTCAGCTGCATGTCCCGCAGCAATCATCCCTGAAGCACCACCTCCTACAACAATCAGGTCAAATGTCATTTAGTGATTCCAAGAATGTCAAACATGAATGCATACTCAAATGCCAGTTCCTCGAAGTATTTGTATCTTCCTGAAGCACCTTGATGACCGGACATATTTGTACGAAGGAGTATCACATTGTTATCTGTTTTGCAGTAACGGAGTTTGGAAACCCATTTAGCAGGCTCCCAATAATTCACTCTCGGGTCGTAAAATCCTGCAATGGCAAGAATGTTTGGATATGACTGTACCCGAACATTCGTATAAGGACAGTATGAATAGATATAATCAAAATACGCTGGGTCAGCAGGATTACCCCATTCTTCATACTCTGAGACAGTAGCTACGAGAGTGGTATCAAGCATCGTATTAACGATATCCACGAAAGGAACATCGGCTATTGCTGCTTTGCAAATATCGGGGCGTTGATTCAAAACTGCTCCTATAAGAAGTCCACCGGCACTTCCACCCTGGATTATCAACTTCTCTGAGGATGTAAAATTACTTTCAATCAGCTCTTCGGCACAGGCAATAAAGTCAGTAAAAGTTGTTTTCTTTTTCAGCATTTTACCTTGTTCATACCAGCTGTCCCCATTCTCTCCACCACCCCTGATATGGGCAACGGCATACACAAAACCTCGGTCTAAGAGAGTAAGCCTGCTGGAAGAGAAATAGGGAGAATTGTTATCACCATAAGAACCGTACCCCTCTAAGAGAAGAGGATTTGAGCCATCTTGCTTAAATTTATTCTTCTTATATACCAATGAGATGGGGATGGATGTCCCGTCCTCTGCTATGGCAAAGATTCTCTCTGATTTATACTGTTCAGGATGATAGCCCGATGGGATTAACCGTTGTTTTTTGATAACCTGCTGTTTAGTGTCAAGATTGTATTCATACACTATTTCAGGAGTTGTGAATGACTCATAACTATAGCGAAGAATATTGGAATCAAAATTGACATTCCCATGGGTAGAATAGCTATAAGTCGGATCATCAAACTCAATATAATAGTCTTTATTGTTTGTATTGTTATAAACATGCATTCTCAGCTGACCGTTCTTAATCTCATGAACAATCATGTAATCCTCAAACATCTCGAAACTGCTGATGTAATTTTTGGATGAGGTCGGTATATAATCTTTCCAGTTTTCATAACCTGGATTGCTGACAGGTGCTTCCACTATCCTATAATTAGGAGCATTATCATTTGTCAAAATATAAAAATTGTCCCCTCGATGTGATATAGAATACCTAATATCGGGAGTTCTTTGTCTAATCAACTGAAAGGAACTTCGAGCATCATCAGCATTCGAGAAGGATATCTCATCAGTAGTTTTGCTGCTGCTGCCTGCTATAAAAAACTTCTTATCCTTCGTTTTATAAATCCAAACATAATATCTTCCGTCTTTTTCATGCATGATTAATTCGTCTGAACTTTGGTCATCGCCCAGAGTATGGCGGTAAAGCTTATCTGTATAATTCAAATCGAGATTATCAGTTGTATAGTAGATGTTTTTGTTGTCGTTTACCCATTCAATTGAAGAGACTGCATATATGGAGTCGGGAAGAAGATTTCCGGTTCTCAAATCTTTAATGTAAAGAGTATATATCTCTGCCCCTGTTTTATCGACAGAATAGGCAAGATACTGATGATTTGGACTCATTTCCATCATATCAACCGAGAAATACGGGTTGTTCTCAGCTAACTCGTTTACATCAAGAATTATCTCTTCCGGACTATCTATTGAGTCTTTTTTCCGGCAATAAATCGAATACTCTTTACCCTTTACATCACGGAAATAGTAATAATAAATATCTCTTTTCACGGGGAGTGTCATATCATTCTCTTGAAGTCTTGCAATCATCTCTTTATAGAGGTTCCTTTGCATTTTCTGAGTATGTTCCATCATTTTCCCTGTATAAACATTCTCATCTTCAATATAGGAAATAATCTCTTGATTCGTTCTGGTTTTGTCCTTTAGCCAATGATAAGGGTCTCGAATTGTATGACCATTGAGTTTGAAGAAATAATCAGACCTTTTAGCAATAGGTGGAGAAAACGACTTACTGTAAAAAGCAATATCTTTTATCTCTGCCATAACAGTGCTGATGATTGCTATCAGAGTTAGGAAAACGACGACTTTTTTCATCTATTTCACCAGAACTGTCTTATTAGTAATGGTTACTTTGCCGGAATTTGCTCTAATAAAGTAGATTCCTGATGGAAGGTCACCCGTTGTTTTCCATTCAAAGCTGTGCTCTCCCTTGCTAAGAACTCCGGAATGAATCATAGAAACTAACTGTCCTCTAAGATTATAGACATTTAGGGTCATGTTTCTATTCTCGCTCAATTTCAACCTGATATTGGCTTTCTCAGCGAATGGATTCGGAAAAGAGGATAGTGTAATAGAATTTATTGAAGGGATAGCGTTCTCTTCATTTACCACCCCTACGAAATCATGGAATCCCAAATAGTCGAAAGTATCCGATGGGTAAACATCCCATTCCCCATTGTTTTGAGGGTCTGTCGGACCTGCATGAGGAGTATCGACAAATATCTTACGCACAAGCGTAACGTTCTGGGCAAAGTTCACATCCTCAGCATAACCTATTCGGTCTAACTCAACCCCGTTTTTAACTAATCTAACCTGATCATTTCCATTGAAGTTAATAACACTGTTATTGCTTAAATCTCCAATGGATGTGATATTTTCACTTGCCTGCGAGTTGTATATAATGTACACATCATTATGTTGCAGCGTGCCAATAAGAGTAACAATATTGCTGAAATCATCATTGGCATTTGTATCTTTTTCCAAAGAATATTGAGATAAATCTACAGGAACACCCGTTCCATTATAAATCTCAATAGCTTTGTTATAACTGCTACCTTCGATATATTCTGAGATGAAAAGCTCAGTTGCAAACTCAATCGAACCTTGAGCGGTTGTGACCGATACTGTATTGGAATAATCACCATAAGTGTTATTATGAAAAGCTCTTAAACGATAATAATATATTTGCTGAGGGTATAAACCGGTTATTGTAAGCATATCATTCGTGACTATAAGATTGTCGTATCCGTTTACAAAGTTGTTGAAAGCACTATCCGTAGCAAGCTCAAAGGAAAATGACTCCACAGCTTCAGAAACAGTCCAATTAGCCGTAAAACCAGATGCACTTATATTATCTGCATCTAAAGCCACAGGAATCGGTATGTCATTATCAAGAATAGTTAAAGCAAATACCGAGGTGGGTCCAACAATTGGATTGTTACTACCAGTTAGATTTCTTAAACCAAAGACACAGGTCTCTGTTCCTTCAACAATTGTGTCATCTGTGATGCTTATCGTAATCTGTTGCGATGTACTGGAATTGGCAGGAAAAGTTACAGTCTGAGCATCAAATCCCGCAACATCGGCAGGTTGTCCATTCTGGAGAAATACTTCCACTGTTGTTGCTTGGTCAGATGGATTTATAATTGATAAGCTGATGTTGATGGAACTATAATTTTCCGGTATTGTGATGGAATTTGACATATACTGAATAACTGTATTATTAGTAGCAGTCCCCCAGATATAATCAACATACTCCGGATGGTCTATAAAAGGATTTCGATTGTTCTGGAATTCCCATATTCCGTCATTCCTTTGTTGCTCAAGAGTATCTACAGGGTCAGAAACATTCCATTGAAGAAGAGTTTCCAACATATTGATTCCACCTTGAGTAAGAGTCATATTATAGCGAACATTGAAATAGAGAAGTGCTCTGGCTAAATTACCCTTATGTTGATCAGCCGGTTCGAAGCAAGTTAACCCATTAATATTGGAACCCCTCTTACTCACATACCCGTTGTCATAAGTAAATGTGTTTCCCACATTCACTACAACATCAAAGGGTAGGTTTCCACGAGAAGAGTTAACATTGCTGTTGGAAGGGAAAAGGTGATTGATATCTGCCCTTTTAGTAGATACCTCGCTGTCACCAAACCAACTCTGTGCAAATGTATGTTCACAATTCAGATATGTTTGGTTAGGCATTGTACCTTGAGGCACGCTATAGTCTTGTCCAGTATAAACACAACGAACTAAGTTGCTGTGATTATCAATATAACCAAACATTTCTTCTTTAGCACCATCATAATCTGTATTTGTATTGGTAGAAATCAAAGTATGCAGTCCATTTTTTAAGGCGTCACCAGTCAGTCCGGCAACACTATCATAATAACCTGCAGGTTGGGCATAAAGATAAGTGACTGTCATTGCCACAAAAAGTATAACTATTCTTTTCAACATTCCATCCTCACTATATTTATTAACTAATTCAAGCTAATGCAAAGCTCATTCCAGTCAACAAGAAACTATCAGACATACAGCTTTATTGAGTATGTGATAGGAAAAAAGAAAACCGCACCATAAGTGCGGTTTTCTTTAAATATTTACTTACGACTTGTTACTTCAATAGTAAGGCTTTCTTAACAGCTGTGTAATCTGCAGAAATCATTCTGATAAAATATACACCACCGGCAACTGACTTGCCATTATCATCCAAGCCATTCCACAGCTCATGATGAGGACCTTCACTGTAAACTCTATTTGTAAGTTCTCTAACGAGACGGCCTCTAACATCATAAACCGAAATTTTTACATTACTCTGACCAACAACACTGAAGGATACTCTGGTATCAGGGTTGAAGGGATTCGGATATATCGAGTTCAATTGTGTTTTTGTCACTATTCCAGGATTATCATCTCCACCATCGCCTAGAGTAACTGATACTGGTCCGAAGAAATGAGTTGTTCCGTCTATGTCCAAGCATTCCAGCCAATACCAATATCTCGCATTGTTATATACTTCCACATCGGTAAATCTGTATGTTCTTTGAGTGCTGACCTGTTCCGCATCCTGAGGAGTAATCATGGCATTGAACATCTCGGCATCTTCAAAATCAGAAGTTCCTGATCTGTGTATGTAATAACCGCTAACACCTGTTTCAGTTTCAGTAACCCATGTTATCTCAACATCATCAAGACTTGTTACTACTGCACCGAAATAGGATAACTCTACAGGTAGGATTGAGCCTTCCTCATGTTCGCCAAGGGGCCAAGTACCTACTTCAGTAACTTTGTTTCCATCTGTATTGTATTCACCTTGAGCAATAATGCCAGAATCATCAACTTGTCCCAAAAGTATATGTGATGGGTCAGCAGTACCGGATAACGATGCTGTAAAGAAGAAATAACTCTCTGTGGAAGAAATTGTTTGTGTAAATCCCGTCCATTGAATTGAGGACGAATAACTGGTAGAATTTCCAAGTTGAGTTGCTCTTGTTACAGAGAAAGTTGAAGAAGTACTATGCCACAATTTAAAGCTACTAGGAACAAAATCTCCCGATACAGCAGTACCGGATAGACCAATAGTCATCGAAGTAATACCTGTAGTGCCAGCATTGGTTCTTAAATCAAGTCTATAATAAGGGCTATCAGTGCCTGTGACAGTGTAGTTACTTTGAAAATCTCCTATAATCATAGGTCTAAGATACTTATTATTTAATGTGAATCCAGTAAAACTTTTGTTAACATCCATAGAAACATCACTGTTGTCGATATTGATATTTAAATATTGAGTTTCAGCAATATCACTACTTAGCTTTGCACATAAAAATACATACCCATAGGAGGTTCCAAATGTTTGAGATAATCCACTAAAAGTAATAGACGAAGCAAAGTCCTGCCCACCATCAAGCTGTGTATCAATACCATCGGTAAATGTTGCATCAGTACTATAAAAAATGCCTAATCCCTCTGTTTGAAAATCACCAGATGAAGCATTTCCTGACAAATCAATTGTTAGTGATGATAATGTAGCTGTACCATAATTCGTAATAAAGCGTGCATAAGCAATCGGTTGCCAATCGCCATTATCATAACCATTCAAAGGGGCTCCAACATTCACTTCTGCACCAGTAATTGAACAAGTTGTAGTTACAGCTTCATAATCGATGTATCCTTGCCAACCTGTAGGAATTGAGCCTGATGGAGGATTATAAGATGAATATGTAATATATGAAGTACGACGGGTTGAATAATAATCCATCCAATCAGAATCAAAACCATATACACCAAACATTAATTGGAAGCCTTCTGTTGAGCCATTAGACGGTGTAGGTAAAGTGAATCTAAAAGAAGCAGTGACATCAGTCCCTGTACCAGATCCTGATACTGAGAAATTTGAAATAGTAACAAGAGATGCGTTTAAGTAGCTACCACTCGCAGGGTCATCATTATTATACCAATAAACAAATACTTTACCTACATTGGAAGTAGTTGCGTACACATTTTCAACTTGTTCAATTAAATTTGTATCATACTGAAACTGCACATAAATTGTTTCACCTTGATTAGCAGTGAAATCATCTGTTCCACCACTTCCATGCATTCCAATATAATCCATTGTAATTGATTGCGAATAAAGCATTCCTCCCATTAGAAGGAGTAAAACAAATAAAAATCTACCCTTTTTCATAAGATATCCGTCCTTGTATTTCTTAAATTTTCTGTCATTATTATTAATCCTAATTAGTTTACGCTAAATATACAGCGTATTATTTTCTAATTTGGAGCTGTTGTCAAGCTTTTTTAATCTCACCGTTTATCTTTAATAAAATAAAGCATTTAGCATACGGTGGAATTAACCTTGCTTCTACATTTTCAGTCCCGTAAACTCTTTTTTATCCTCTTCAACTATGGACAATATATTATAACTGGAAATTCTTGCCAAGATATTTTTTAGAATAAAGGGAATATTATATGAATATCACGAGATAGTGTTATGTTACTTTTGCTGATATCATGGTCAAAGGCGTATGATGGTCGCAGCTGAAACAAAGACAATACAGTCATGACTGGAAGCGGATGATTGGCTTGATTCCGGTGAAATAGACAGATCTTCTCATGGGTTTGCCGTACAT
>JAFGVF010000409.1 GCA_016938155.1 Candidatus Cloacimonadota bacterium | reverse complement strand
CCACCTGCATAGTGAGCAGAAGTAATACTCCCGGCAAAGTAACTGCCAGACATCTCCGATTCACCGAAATCTCCAGCCAAACCTCCGGCATTATCCTGTGCGGTTATATCACTTATACTATAACAGTTGTTTATTGTACTAGTATATCCTATAGAGCCAATTAAACCTCCAACTGCACCATCTCCGGACACTATACCTGTTGTAAAACAATTATCAATAAGACTTGAATACCTTACTTCACCTATCAATCCACCTACCTTATCCTCTCCATTGCAATTTACCGTACTATTGCTATTTGTGATTGTGCAGGAGTCTGCTCTACCAATTAACCCTCCGACTATGTCAAGTCCGTTGATTGTACCGCTGGAGTAACAATTATTGATCACTGAATTCTCAGCAATAGAGATAAGTACACTAGTTAGAGATGTTCCGGTTATATCGACATCTACGATACAAAGATTGCTAAAATTGGCTCCATCAGATATTCTGATTAAGCTTTGAGCAGTAGTTGCCGGTCTGTTTATATAGATATTAGTTATCTCGTAATTCTGCCCATTGTAAGTTGCTGAAAATGGATGAGAATTGCTTCCCATAGGACTAAAGCCCTCTCCGCCATTCCAGTTCTCCGTATCGGAGGCATCGATATCAGCAGTCTGGATAAAGTGACTACTCCATGAACTGTTATTGGTACTAACCCAAAGCAGGTTATCCAAGGTCGCAATCTGATAAGGGTCGGCTTCTGTACCTGACCCAAGCGGTAAAACGCCGTCAGCAAATAAGCTGATGCTGACTAATATGAGTAAAAAGCCTAAGTAAATCTTTTTCATTATAATCTCCTTCTAAAGATTACTTCATTAAAATACATTTCTTTGTTGAGGTAGTCTGACCATCAACGCCTAACCTATAGAAATAAACTCCTGAACCCACACTCTTTCCTGAATCATCATCACCATTCCAGACAATAGAGTGTTCCCCGACGGGGTATTGTCGATTGGTAAGAGTGCGAACTCTCTGACCTTTAATGTTGTATATACTCAAATCTACATTACTGTTCTTTGAGATTGAGAACTTGATAGTTGTTTCAGGATTAAATGGATTGGGGTAATTGCCAATAAGAGTGGAAACATTATTGTATTCTGGATTAGTTGAATCTTCATTAGCTATGATTGAATCATACACAAGGTATGGATAACCATCATTAGTTACACCATCCATTGCCCAATGTCCTGTATCGCTGAAATCCCAACCCGCATCTGTGAAAGTGGAGAGTGTTTGCATCTCAAGAGTTGTGAGTCCAATACCGCCATCACTTATAGTAACTCCGGAAGTTTCAACATCCCAGAAGCAGTTTGAGATAATTGCCTCATAGTCATTAAGTGAATCAAAGCTACCCACAAAACCACCGTAAGTATGGTTTTCTTCAATACTACCGGTACTGTAGCAATTCTGAATATCAGATTCTAATAAAACCCCTGCAAAACCACCTGCGTAGAACCAATCTTCTCCTATAAGGTTGACTCTACTATAAGAATTGATAACCATGGAGTTAATCCCAAATCCAATTAAACCACCTGCATAATCGTTTGCTTCAATGCTTCCGGTTGTACTACAATTTCTGATCGTTGAGTCTTTTAAGTATCCACATAATCCACCTGCTGACTCATTACCAATAATGTTAACATTCGTAAGTGTCAGATTTGAAACAGTGCTTTCTGACATTTCACCAAAGAAACCATACCCTCTTAGCCAGGGTTGAGTCAGACTAAGATTGCTTATTATATAGCCATTCCCGTCAAACCAACCTCTAAATGCAGGGATATGGAATTCCGGAGCATTACTCAAATCTATATCGTTAGCTAACCTGAATTCTTCTCTATTAAAGGCAATCAAGTACTTCAGGTCATCAAATGAATAGATAGTGTATTTGTAATTTTCCCGAAGAAGATAATCGTTTATATCTAAAGCTTCGTATCCATTATTTACCCAATCCTGGTACATGCCATTATCAAGGGCTCCAATAGATAAACTATGCTCACCGTTTATCAATACCTGTTCATAGTTATAGTAGCAATTGTAGGTGTTGTCTTCTTCAAAATATCCGACAATCCCGCCAACTCCCCTGTATGTTCCATTGATATTTCCGGTTGAAGTACAGTCCTGAACATCAGCATCATCTCCCATAAATCCAACTATACCTCCTACCGCTGAGATCCCGTTCAAATCCCCATAATTGGTGCAACTATAGATATTCCCGGTACTAATGCCTGCTATCCCTCCCTGACCCATAGACCAGTAGGGCTGGCTGGTAGAATTGCTTGTTAATGTCCCTGAATTGTAACAGTTACTAATTGTTGATTCGTGATTGCTACCCGCTATACCTCCTGCAGCTTCGTGACCTATAATTGTGCCGGTAAAATGACTAAAACTGATAATTGAATTAGAATTATCTCCCACAATACCACCCACTAAATAAGCATTCTCAAGAGTTGCATCACTACTACATTGTGTAATCGAACTATAACCGGCAGAACCAATTATACCACCAACATTAGTTACAACATTATAATCTATAACTATTGAACTACTGCAATTTTGTACGGAAGATGATTGACATTCACCGATTATTCCACCTAAAGTGCCGCCACCGTTAACAGCACCATTACTTGAACAGTTAGTGATTAAGGTATTTGTACAGTACCCAGTTATTGCTCCTACCCAAATTGCACCCCAGACATCTGCATTAATCGTGTTTATATTTGTTATTATCGCATTATTCGAGTAGCCAAATAATCCAACATTATAAATGAAAGGTCGATAGATATACAGAGAATTGATATTGTAATCCTGCCCATCGTAACTTCCCGTAAATCTGTTAACAGCGTTTCCAATCGGACTAAATCCCTCTCCGCTATTCCAATTTTCGGTATCCGAGGCATCAATATCGGCTGTCTGGATAAAGTGATTATGCCATGAACTGCTATTGGTACTAACCCAAAGCAGGTTATCCAGTGTAGCAATCTGATAAGGGTCAGTTTCTGTGCCTGAACCCAATGGTAATACACCGTCAGCGAACAAGCTAATGCTGACTAAAACAAGTAAAAAACCTAAACAAATCTTTTTCATCATGATCTCCTCTATAAAATTACTTAATCAAAATACATTTCTTTGTTAAGTTAGTCCTACCATCAACGCCTAACTTATAGAAATAAACTCCTGAGCCAACACTCTTTCCTGAATCATCATCACCATTCCAGACAATAGAGTGTTCACCAACAGTATATTGTTGATTAGCAAGAGTACGAACTCTCTGACCTTTAATATTGTATATACTCAAATCCACATTACTGTTACTTGAGATTGAAAATTTAATGGTTGTTTCGGGATTGAAGGGATTGGGGTAGTTACCGATAAGAGTAGCAATGCCAGGTTGTTCAGGGATCGTTTGTTCATCATTAGCTATTGGCCATGGTTCCCAGAAAAGAAATGGATAAGGAGACCCATAGTAGGGATCAAAGTACCACCAGTCTTCAGTTCCGTTAGCTGTTTCATCTACTAAATCCCAACCTGCATCTGCAAAAATCTCATAGGTTCGGAATTGAAGAGGTGTCAGTCCTGTCCCACCTGCACTGGTAGCTTGTCCTGAACTTTCAATGTTCCAGAAACTGCTTTCCAATAAAGCCTCGTTACTTACATACATACCGACTAAACCACCGACATCAGTTCCGGTACCGGATACAGATGTTCCGCTGAAACTATTTTGGATTTCCCCATAATCAACATAACCGACCAGACCTCCTACTTTGTTCTGCCCGGATACAACTCCATCACTATAACAATTACGAGTTACTGCGTCGCCCATATAACCAATTAAACCACCAACAGAATCAAATGAGCCATTTATGGTAGCTGTGCTACAGGAACAGCTTACCAATGATCCAGAACCACCAATAAGACCTCCTAAACAACTTGAACCACTAATGATTCCAGATGAACTGCAATTAACAATATTGGACATTACTGTGATTCCTGATAAGCCTCCAACAAATTCATACCCATTAAGTACAACATTATGCACGGGCAAATTGCTGATGTTAGCATAGTAAGTATAATTAAATAACCCCAAACAGAATGTATCTTCCTGCGTTACATTAAGGTTGGAGATAGAATTGAAATTCCCATTGAAGCTCCCTTTAAAATATGGGATATAGAATCCGGGATAATCACTTAAATCAATCATTGCATCAAGAGAAAAACTCAAATCCATTTGTCCGAAAGCCAGCAATGTCTTGAAATCTGAGAAAGATGAGATTAAATAATCTGTTCCGTTAAATGTGAGATAATCTGTGATGGTGAAAGACATATTGTTTGATATCCAATCTTCATACATTTCAGAGTCCAATGCTCCGACTGAAATTATATGCCCATCATTGATTAAAACGGTTTCGTAATCGTAGAATGTATTTATAATATCTGTTCCCCAAACATGACCGCAAATTCCTCCAATTTTCTTATTCCCGCTTACTACACAAGCTGCTGAACTATTACTTATGGCTGTGTATATGGAAAAAGTCCTCCCTACCAATCCGCCAACAAAATCATGACCATTGACTTCGCCACTGCTATGAATGGAAATAAGCTCAGACCTATTATATCCGACAATGCTACCAACATTATCATATCCTGTTACTGAAACATCTGAAACAGTTATATTACTAATCGTTGCTCCTTGTGTAATACCAAATAATCCCTGATTATCCATAGTAGGTCTGTTTATATACAGACTTGTAATACTGTATCCCTGCCCATCATAGTTACCGTAAAATCTGTTTGCATCGTTTCCTATCGGACTAAACCCCTCACCGCCATTCCAATTTTCTGTATCCGAAGCATCGATATCGGCCATCTGAATGAAGTCACTATGCCAAGAACTTTCATTGGTACTAACCCAAAGCAGATTATCCAAGGTTGCAATCTGATAAGGGTCAGTTTCTGTGCCTGAACCCAGTGGTAATACTCCATCAGCAAAGATGCTGATCACAAATAGCAAAGAGATAAAAACTAACGCAATTCGTTTCATAAAATCCTCCATAAAAAATAAACTAATTGTGCTTTTAAGGTTCGTTATGCTAAGCAATTACATGCATTTAGTAAAATTTGGTTAACATGTTAACACTTACTGTGTGTTTTAATATGCAAATTTTGAACCATTTTGCAAGTTTCCTTAAATATTTTTCTTGCTTTTCAAGAGTGTAACTATTTTTTACTTGTAATTGCTAATTTTGGATGGTTGAAAAGGCAGAGTCACAGCAAAGGTCTGAAGATCATTTGAAAGTTAAATATATAATCCTTCTTTTTACATACGCTGCCCTTGCGTTGCTCTTGGGGGTCTCCTACGGGTCACATAGGCAGTGGCGTAAGAGGGTCGGATGAGAAACGATAGTCAATCCTGTCATGAATGGAAGCAGGTGATTGCAATCTGCTGAGTAGGAAACAATAGCTCTGTTACCTGACGCCGTTCATCGGAACGGGTTTGCTAGCTTGTCGAATAGAGATTGTAATTCTATGTTTCGCATTTCCCCAAACTCACTTCGTTCGTACAGGTGACAGCTACTTACTCCGTTGCCAAATCCTTGGAAGTGCTGCTTCAGCTGTACTCTTTGTTGTATCGCAATTGCCCTCAATTGCACTTTTTTAGGATAAGAGGGCAAGCAAGGATGCGTGCCCTACTGTATGAAATGCTTCCAGCCTTTCGTCTTTTATGGGAAGCAGAACGCAGTATGATGCTCTTACGCGACCGTCATTCCGCATTATCTCCGTAGCTCCCGTCTCATCAT
>JAFGVF010000408.1 GCA_016938155.1 Candidatus Cloacimonadota bacterium | reverse complement strand
GTACTGCAATAATATAAGTATCAGTCACCTGATAATCAGTGGTGAATGTTATACCCTTGCTAAGAGCTTCCTCAAATAACTGGCCAAGCCCCTCTTCTTTAAAGGTAATTCTCCCCGCATTTAATTCGTGTACCAATTGTGTATTATAATCGGTACCTATAACTTCTGTGCCGTGTGTGGCAAACATCAAAGCTGTTGGCAAGCCGATGTATCCCAAACCAATGATGTTGATCATAAATTATGCTCCAGAAAAGTTGATTTCTAACCTATGAGATGGACTTTGAGAAACTAGTTCGATACAGCTAATTTTTTCCGATTGCAAATAATAAAGACTTCTATAACTCTCTTCGATTCTCACCTCACAATCGGTACTGAGAGTGCAAAGAACTCGCTCATCTTCCTTTATCATAATTTTTTCTGATTCTTTAGTCACCGAATAAGGTGTATGAAAGAGAATCGAATATTCCTCTGCACCCTCAACAACATCGTTGATTATTATTGTTGAGGTATTCAAAATAACCTCGCGTGAATGTATATATCCATTCTTTGATCGATAAGAACCCGCGAATCTATCCCTTGCATGGTTATATTCAATTCTCTTAGCCCAATCAGTTACAAGAAAATTTCCATGCTTATTCATTTGCTCACGACCTTTTACTTTAACGGTATTATGAGCATCAGTGCTACTAAGAGTCTTTCCTAGATCACTTGCGTATGAATATGAGCCAGAATCACAGAAAATATTCTTGCCTTTATACCAAATATCAGTATGTAACTGGTCCATGTGTCCCGGTCGATATTTGTAAGCATTCAGTGAAACTAGCACAAAGATATCTGTATTCTTCAGAGTAAATAGACCAGCTTCTGGAAATGCTGACGATTGCCTTTCCGTTGTTTTCGGGCTGTTTGATTCTGCTCCAAACCATGCACATTCTTCATCATACGAACCAGGAGAGAAATAACTCTTTTTTGCATACAATGAAGCTATGGTATTTACCACTGGCCTGAAATCACGGTATGAGCAACTTGTTAGAGGAAAAATCAAAGCTCCATCATTTGACCCGTAATTTGGTATGTCACCATCATCATTCATGCATTGGTACATCAATTGAGCACTCGAAATAATCTTCCTCTTTGCTTCTTCCGTTATTTGATTCCCAACTGTTAACGAGAGCATGTGTAAGCATTCCATTAGCTGTAAAGCAAAGCGTTGGTAGTTGAATGAAAATTGTCTATATCCTCCGTCGTTTGAAAATTGTTCCTGAATTTCACGATCGAGCAAGTAGAAAGCTTTTTTAAGTCTCCTCGGATTTTTCGAACACCAAGCCCCAATAATCAACCCAATCAATTCTGATAGTGTATGATTGTTTTTGATACATCTTCTAGCATAATAGAAATTCGAAAGTATTTTTTTATAAGAACCTTGAACCAATTCAACAACGTAGTGAAAATCCTGCCGGCTTGCTATACCAGCTTGGCTGAATACTGAATATGCGAGCAACGTGTTGATCATTCTCAATGCACTCTCTTGACCACACTTATAATTAGCTCCGAAAGAGTACGGATTTTGCTTTATCCAATCTGACAACTGGTCAGAAAAGGCTTGATAATATCTTATTTCCCCTGTGAGGATAAATGCTCGCGCTAGTGTGAGAAAATGTGAAAAGCGAGAAGCTTCCCAAATTACTTTGATATCACCTCTTCTCTCATCAAAATCCGGGATTCGATACCATTTTCTATCACTTCTTTCTATCGCATCAGTTAATGGATTTAAATGCCAGTTAATTGGATATCCATAGTTAAGTTTGATTGAGGAAAACCCTTTAATTATCCCTCGAGTAGCATCATCCGCTTCTGTTATTAGTGTTTGTTTATCTGCCTCAGAAAGACTTTGGAGAACACTGGAAATCTCCTCAATGCCTAATCTAAAAATATCAATTCTTTTAATATCAACTTTATGTTCAAAAAATCTCTCTGTTATAGGAATCAGTTTCAAAAGCTTTAGTTTAAACGAATATCCAATTCTAAAAAGGGTCCATGGAATTCTATATTCAGTTATCAATGACCTAATCATTTGCCACACTTTTAATAACTTCATCCAACTTATTGGTGAGAATAGAGTAGTCAAAATCTTTAGATCCTCTTCGAGCATTCATCCCAATTTTTTGATACTCGTCAGATGGTAATCGATAGATCTTCAGAATTGCTTCTGCTAATTGTTTTGTAGTACTTTCTTCAAGCTCGATACCACAATCATATTTATCAATAATAGAGTACCCCATTTTAACAGTAGAAATTATTGGCTTACCGCTTGCCATATATTCAAAAAGCTTATTCGAACTATTCCCACGGGACCAATTATATTGGTCTTGTGCATAGTTTAAAAGATTTATAGATGAATGTGACAAAATAAATGGAATATATTTCTTCTCAACTCTTCCTTTCATTCGAACATTCGTAATATTTTCATCCTTAACTCGCTTCTTCAATTTTTCTAACTCCATTCCATCACCATAAACTAAGAAACGAATATTACTGTTAGTAAGATATTTTGCACAATCAAGAATGTTTCCTACATCATTCACTGGTCTAATTGCACCAGTGTATATGACTTTAAATGTTGAAGAATTTTCAAGATCTTCATCGTGAAGGAAATCTATATGGCATTGTTTATCAAAGTTTTCAATGTTGACACCATTGTTTACATAGAAACATTTATTTAACTCAATTTTTCCACCATGCTCAGTATCCCATTTCTCTTCTTTTATATGATCGACATCACCTTCCTTGGTAAATATTAATGCATGCGCGTTGCGGTAAATCCAGTACTCCCCACTTGATAATACTTTACCAACTATACTATGTTGTTTTGCTTTACCGAAAGCGAAAATCGACTCAGGCCATAAATCACGAATTTCAACTATATTCTTGCAGGAATATCTCTTACTCAGATGTATTGCAGCTACACATGCCAAAGGATGTACTGATGAACCGATGATCACATCTGGCCTTGAATACTGTTGACATGCTTTCTTGACGTTGAGGTAGTAATCAAACATACCTAGAACACGAGAAAATCCATTTCCTTGGTATTTCCTTGTCTTTACAAACACAAAAGGAATACCATCAACAATAAGTTCCTTAGAAATATTACCCTGAAGATCAACAGCATCTTCTTGGCTGTTATGAAGAACTGAGGCACAAAAAATCCTTACATCGTATCCTTTTT
>JAFGVF010000407.1 GCA_016938155.1 Candidatus Cloacimonadota bacterium | reverse complement strand
GGTTCTGTTCTGAATGAATTCTTTTCTCCTGACATTCTTCCTTTAACACCTCCTGAATTATCAATCAAAACTACCTCTTCAAAACTGAATATTGTATGGGATGGGATAGCTTATCCAGATCCGATTCATTATGAACTTACTATAATACCTGAAACCGGAGCTCCTATCTATATTACAACTGAAGAAACCGAATTATCCCTAAATGTGCCTCCTGTCGGAGTTATTGAAGTTAGAACGGTTTGCCCCTCCAGAGAGCTTGAGTCATCGATTAATAAATATGAGTATGCCTTGAAGGGTTTGTTTGTGGCACCAAATCCTGTGCGGAAAAGTGATAATGCTTTTATTCGGTGTCTGCTGCCGGAAAGTGTCGATAAGATAACATTCCGGTTATACGATATTGCAGGCAATCGTATCCTCATAAAGGAACAATCGGTTAACTCCCTCGGAGAGTTCAGAATTCCATTAAATGAGTTACTAAGAAGTGAGTTATCCACAGGTGTTTACTTCCTATCGCTCAGTTATAACGGGTATAACGAAAGAACAAAGTTTGTAATTATCAGGTAATTATCCACTTATCCCTGTGTTTATTGTGTGGATAAGTTGTGAATAACTATGGAGCATAAATCGATATAAGTATGTAACCCTCAGACTATCATGCCGATACAAAGAAAAGGTGCAAATAGGCTCCGTGTGGATAAGTGTGGAAAACTCATCAGCCTGCAATATAAAAAGGAATTCTTGCCAATCCGCAATTGTTAAATCTTGATTTTTTTCCTCTAAATCCCTTAACACTGTTCAGGCTGACTTGGATGATTTCTGGAGTGAACCGAATAAGAAAGGTTTTTCCTGTTCTATGGAATCGTTATGAGCTTACATAATCTTGATGAATTCCAAATGTATCCTCAGAAAGAGTAAAGTGCATATTAAAAAGTTGCAATTCCTATAATTCTACTATATATTATTTAAAATAGGAGGAATTATGAAAATTCTACAAACAACGATAATTGTTTTGATGATACTTGGAACTGCACTTCTTTCAGCACATCCCGCTTCAGGAGTAAAAGCAGATTTTGATAAGGATACAAACATTCTGATGGTTTCCTTTGAGCACGAAGTGAAGAATGCAGAAGATCACTTTATATATGAGATAAATGTGAAACTGAATAAGAAAGAGATAATCAACCAGCAAATCTCAAAGCAGGAAACCATTAAGGGCGGGGAATATCAGTATAAGATTATTGATGCCAAGGTAGGTGATACCATCACAGTTACAACAGCATGCAATAAATCGGGAAAGAAATCAGTATCTTTAGTTATTGAGTAGAGCATGCGAAAGGAAATCGTACTCATATCAATACTCCTTTTTTGGGGTATTTCGGCAATACAGGCTTATGAGCATAATTTTCTCAATTTGATAAGCCCGACTGAGCTGACAGACCTGGAGAATGAAATAACGATCTCTCATCGTTTTCTCGGTGCTGTAGATGATGAACCGTTTGATACTTTTTTCGGTATGGATGTGGGAGCAAACACTGGTTTCTTTTTGCGGAAGGCACTTATTCATAGTCTGGAAGCCAAAGTCGGTTATACTCGTCTGAAGAAATCCTATCATCTGGAAGCTTCATTTAAATTTACACCGATGAGTTTCCCGGTACAGGCTCAAGCAAACATCCGATATTTCTCATTCGATGAGGTATCTCAGGAAAAGCGAAGAAACAACTTTCTGTACCTGCTTGCCGTGCAAAACGACCCCTTATGGGAACGGATTATTCTCAATACCAATATCGGATATGATGGGTATTACGAGCGATTAGTAAACGGTTTTGGTCTTGGAGTTATTCTCTTTGATAATCTGACTTTACTGAGTGAATACTATCCTGTTTGGGATAGGGATTCCGCATCAGAAAGAGTTAGGACATACCTTGGAGATTATGATGCTTTTGCAGTAGGTTTGAGGCTTGATACTTACGGTCACCAGTTTACATTCCTGCTGGGAAATGGCACCGGAATGTCTCCCCGCGAGCAATCTCTTGGAACGAACGATAAGAAAGACCTCAAATTCGGGTTTAACTTGCAACGAAGGTTTTAGGGGGAATGGTGAAGATATTTGGTTTAGTAGTCAGCATTCTCCTGCTTCTCATTGCAGGATGTAACACAGTCAGGGATGAGATGGCACCTGAAATAAATACAGAAATTGATAGTGAAGGATTTTACACAGAAAGAGCCGGTGATTTTGTCTTAAAATATAAGGTAGAAGATAGTGTAAATCTGCATTGCAGATTAACCGGTGCAGGAACGGGCTGGATTTCAGTGGGGTTTGCTCCATCTGCTCAGATGAAGGATGCAAATTTCATAATCGGATACTATGATAATTCTACTGGTTTTATCAGTGATGAATTCGGTGTAACCTCTTACAGCCACGAACCGGATATAAACCTTGGCGGGACAAGCGATGTAACCTTGCTCTCGGCATACGAAACTGATGGGAAGACAAGTTTAGAGTTCAAAATACCACTCGATTCCGGAGACACTAAAGATAGAGTGCTGAGTCTTGGGACTACCTATCCGGTAATCTTCGCAGCAGGTGATGCGGATGATTTTGTGACCATCCACTCACAGTATGACTTCGGGGCAATTCTCATCAGGAATTAAAAAAGGAGTACAAAATGAAAAAATTAGTGATATTTATTCTTATTTCAATAACAGCAATAATGCTTCTTGCAGAAACACCGTATCAAACCGTAAGTACAGCCGGAGTAACACTTAACTACAGAGTTACCGACGACAGCCAGAATCTTGAATGTCAGTTATCTGCCAATACAACCGGATGGGTTGCAGTTGGTTTTGACCCGACAAACACAATGCAAAATGGTAATATCATTATCGGTTACGACCAGGCTGGAACAACGATGATTCGTGATGACTGGGGTACGACTCAAACTGCTCATTCAGCTGATACAGCTATAGGGGGAACTAATGATATAATTACTTCCTCATCTATGGAAACAGGCGGAGTAACTGAGCTTCATTTCATCATCCCATTAGATTCGGGTGACACAAAGGATAAACCATTGATGATTGGACAGAGTTATCCAATTATCCTTGCCCGTGGGGCTAACGGAGCTGACAATTTCACCGGTATGCATGCCGGTGCCGGATTTGCCAATATTACAATTGCTGAGCCGGTTAGCATCGATGATAACACAACTCAATTCCTGAAACCTTTAATGATAACCAATTATCCTAATCCATTTAATCCTGAGACCACGATTAAATTTGCAGTTAATTCCAACGAACAAGCTTCTTTGGAAATCTTCAATATCATTGGTCAAAGTGTTAAGAGCTTCGGCAGTTTCGGTAATGGTAATCACGAAATTGTCTGGAATGGTTTTGATAACAGTAACAGTGCCGTTTCCGGTGGAATATATTTTGCCCGGATAAAGTCAGGATCCGAAGTCGCAACAAGGAAACTAACTCTTTTAAAGTAACAAACCTCCCTCAAAGAAACAACCCCGCCTAAACTGACGGGGTTGTTTGCTAAAACAAACAATCTACACACATACGGAAAATGAGTAGAATGTTACGCATTTGTTCTCAATTGCGATGGTTTTGATTCGAAGAACTTATGCGAACTTGGTCGCTATCTCTCTATTCAGACAATTTGAAAGGTGGATGTAGAAACGCTCAGCAATTTACGCCCTGCAGAAATCGTGCATCGTTCTGATAATCACTAAAAGCTTTAGTCTTTTTTCTTAATTCCCCATTTCTATTGAAGATTCAGTTATCAGTTTTATGAGGGTAAGAAGAGAGTGAGAAATTGATAATCGTTATCTGAATTGTACTATTGGTGTCTCTGCCCCAAACTTGCTTCGCTCGCTATGCAGCAGATCTAACATATACCGTCTTTATTGCCCCTATTACAATAAATCTTAGAAATGGTCATAGACCTTCCAAATGACATTAAATGCACTTATACATTTCCAACCAAAAACTATTGGATACCTACCATTCTCTTACCGGAAAGGTTTAATTATCCACAATTTGTGAATGATTAATCTCATAACTTTTTTTTCTATTGTAACTGAGCTATGATAGTGCCCTAATTGGATGATAAACTTGAGATTACGGTTGCTGTAAGGTTGCGTAGCTCTTGCGGGTTAAAAGCTGATATTCTGGGCAACGGCGTAAGAGGAACGGAAGAAAATCGGGAGTTAGTCATGTCATGGATGTAAGCAGATGATGGGAATCTGATGAGAAGGGGATGCGATGATTGAATAGTCTCAGCGTACAAAATTAGAATTAATGCAATTTCTATTGACAAAATTACCATACTGATTGGTTTGTATAAATATTGATAGAGTTGTGGTTAAAAGTGTTTGAAGACATTGATGTAGAGAGTATTAACAAAGAATTAATCTTGGTTAGACATATACATAATAGGGAGACAATAACTAACAAGCCGACTAATTGTTCTTGATTAATATGCCAAAGTGTTAATCTAAACATATATAAATACACAATAAATAGTGAATTATACCGAGTGGTATGTATAAAGGAAAATAAAATGAGAAGAACAAAAGAAGATGCTCAGGTAACGAGACAGATAATACTGGATGCAGCCCTGAGAGTTTTCTATCTGAAAGGGTTCAGTGCGACATCGATAAACGATATCTGCATTGAGGCAGGAGTAACCAAAGGAGCTTTGTATTGGCATTTTGAGAGTAAGGAACTCCTGTTTATCGAGATGCTGAAAGAGAATCTACAGGGAATCATAAGGTTAGTGGAATATTACCGTAACATGAACCTTGAGCCGGATGAAAAATTGAAGAAGATCTACACCTCAATCTTCGAATGGATTATCCAGAATAAGAATGTGCATCGGGCAATGGATATATTAATCAGTAAAACTGAGATGCGTGATATTCATCTGGGAGAAGAGGAAAAGAAGAAAAAAGAGCTACTGCTAAACTTTACGGATATTATCCAGGAGGGGATGGAAAAGGGTATATTTAAGAATGAAATGACTCCGCTTCAGTATAATTTTTATCTTAATAATGTAATAGCAGGGTTAATCTGGGGAGCTATTGAGATGCCCAATATGATTAAGTTGGCAGAATGGGGACCTAAATACCTGCAAATAACATTCGAAAACATATTAATAGTGAAGAAATAATAAAGAGATAGGCAATAAAGAAGAAAAGCTTGCGTTTAGTTAACTAAACGCAAGGAAAACGGGAGGAATGAATATTGAAACTTGTTAGACATCGGAAAACAAATATAAAAGAAAATAGATACGGAGGTTTTATGAAAAGGATGCTTTTCATCTGGGTATTACTTATACCTATTCTACTCCGGGCATTAACCATTGAGAATGCAGTGCAGATGGCATTAGAAAATAATCCAGAGATGCAGACTGCAAAGAATACCAAGGAGATAGCATATACTGACTATCGGAGCACTAAAGGTATTCTCTTTCCCCAGATTGATGCCGTCGGAGCTTATCAGCAAACAACAAACGAGTTGTCTGATAATACGACTGCCCTTAGTGGAGTCGATAAAACTAAAGAGACTACTCTGTCAGGAACAATCCAGGCAAGTCAGATACTCTTTTCATCGAAAGTGTTTTTGGGATTGAGGGCTGCAAAGGTATATGCTGACCTTCAGCAACAGAATCTTGATTTAACCAAAGAGAATGTAATCTACCAAACATACAATCTGTTTGATACAGTATTATTGGCACAGCAGGTTCTGGATGTTCAACAAGAAGCTTTTAGATTAGCGAATGAGCATTACAATCAGGTGAGTGTTATGTTCAATCAACAACTTGTATCGGAATATGATCTCTTAAGAGCAGAGCTGGCAGTTTCAGAACTTGAACCACAGGTTAGTGAAGCGGAGAAAAATCTTCAATTGGCATTAGATTCACTGCAGAATCATATCGGGTGGAAAGATGGTGAAATGGAGCTTGAAGGTTCTATCGAAGAAATCTCTCCTGAAACTATTGATTTGGACACTGCAATATCAGAAGGATTATCCAATCGCAAAGAACTTAAGATTGTAGGACTCAGTCGAGATATGCGTGAGATTAATTACAAGAATGAATCACTCTATTTTTTACCGAGTATTCAAGCTACAGCCGGTTATACTCATTATGCAGGTTCAAATAGTTATTCTTTAGAAAAAGAAGATATCGGGGATACCTATAACTGGGGAGTAGCTTTTTCTTTACCAATCTTTGCAGGACTCTCCAACCATTATCAGAAGAAAAAAGTTCAATATGAGTACAAAAATGCAGTTATCCAGGAGAGCAGTCTTAAGGATAACTTGGAGTTAGAGATTACAAATGCTTACAAAACATTCAAAACCAGTATTGAGAAGCTTAATACTCAACAAAAGAATGTAAGTTTGGCAGAAAAGGGACTTCGGATTGCCAATACAAGATACGCCAATAATGTTGGGACTCAACTTGAAGTTAATGATGCCCAGTTGACCTGGAAAAGTGTGAAACTGAGTTATCTGAGTGCTTTGTATGAAGTAAATATCAATTGGATTTCTCTGAAGAAAGCAATGGGCAGACAATTATAAAGGAGATAAAATGAAGAAAATAAATATACTGTTGATTATATTAGTTTTAGCTTTAATAACCATTACCGGTTGTGCTAAAAAAGAGGAAAAAGCTCCCGCAAAATCAATGGAGGATATTTATCGGGAAGAGGGAGTCCCGGTTGAAGTCCAACCCATAGGTCGAGTTGATTTTATCAAATCCAGAACATATTTTTCTACTATGGAGGGAGTTAAGGAAACAACTCAAATCTCTAAAGTCGCTGATAAAATTGATGCTATTCTATATCATGTAGGTGATTATGTTGAAAAAGATGCTGTTGTTATGCGTTTCCCTGAAACCAATGCCATGGCACAATACATACAAGTAAAAACACAATATGATAATGCAATAGTTACTTTAAACAGAATGCAAAAAGTTTATGAAGAGGGTGGGATCTCGAAGCAGGACTTAGACCAGCTTTCAACACAAGTGAAAGTGCTCGAAGCTACCTTGGATAATGGTTTGGCAATGGTAGAAGTAAAAGCACCCATCTCAGGAATCATTACAGACATTGCAAAGCGTGAAAGTGACCGAGTCTTTCCGGATGATGTTCTATTTACAGTATCAGAGTTATCTCGGTTAAAAGCGGTTATCTGGGTCAACGAGGATGACATCAAAAGTGTAAAGAAAGGCATCCCTGCAGAAGCAACCTGGCAGGATAGCAGAATCAAAGGTAAGGTTACTGCGGTTGCCGTAAGTATGAATCCCGAAAGAAAAGCATTCCGGACTGAAGTTGAATTTGATAACCCTGAGTATCTGGTTAAGGGAGGAGTTACAAGTGAAATCAAACTTACTCTCTCTACGCAGAAGAATATAGTCGCCCTTGATAGAGCTTTTGTGAATACAGCAGACAATAAATACTTCACCTGGATTAACAACAACGGCATTGCCGAAAAGCGATTCATTACTATCGGTACTGTAAATGATCTGCAAGTTGAAGTTAGACAGGGGCTAAGTGCTGGAGATTTTCTTATAACTAAAGGTTATAATCGCGTCAAAGACGGTAGCAAGCTTAAAGTGTTAAACTAAGGAAAGAATAAATGTTTTTATCTAATATATCAACCAAGAAACCCGTAATGACGACCATGATCATTCTGGCGTTTCTTTTATTCGGTGTGATTTCCATGCTCAGGTTGCCAATCAATCTGATGCCGGATATTACAATGCCGTTTATCATTGTTAATACTATATACCCCGGAGCCGGACCGACCGAGATTGAAACACAGGTTTCAGAGAAATTGGAAGAGGCTGTTTCTACAATCAGTGGTATTGAATACATTGAGTCTTACTCTATGGAGAATGTCTCCACGGTTGTTTTAAAATTCAATATGAGAAAAGACCCGGACATAGCAAGTCAGGAAGTTAAGGATAAAGTAAACACTATTCTTAATGATTTACCTACTGATGCTAAAATGCCGACGGTTCAGAAGTATGAGTTTAATGCCATGCCGATAGTGAGGCTTGTTCTTAGCGGTGATATTGACCCAACAGCTCTTTATGAGCTGGCAGATAATCAGGTTAAGGATAAATTCTATCAGATAGATGGAGTGGCAAAAGTTGAATTATCCGGTGGTCAGCAACGCGAAATCCAGATAGATACAACTGATAGGATTCTGTTTGAAAACAAGCTGACGCTAAACCAATTCTCAAGTTATCTTGCATCGAACAATCTTGATTTCTCAGGCGGTCATTTCACTCGTGAAACGAGAGAATACTCACTCAGAACAGACGCTGAGTTTAAGTCTCTTGATGAAATAAACAACCTTAAGATTCCTACTGCCTCAGGATACAAAAAAATAAGCGAGATTGCACAGGTAAAGGATACAGTTAAAGAGATTAGAAAACGCTCAATTTACTTCAATCCCAAAACCAATTTGAAAGACCCGAATGTTATCCAGATAGGCATTATTAAATCTACGGAAGCAAACACTGTAGCAATTGCCAAGGGAGTAAAAAAACTGCTTCCGGCATTGCAAAAGGACTTACCGGAAGGTGTGAATATTGAAATGTTCTATGATGACTCACTCTTTATTCAAAACTCCATAAAAGATACCTTTGTAAATCTACTGATAGGTATTTTCCTTACGGGAATCATTCTCTTTGTATTCTTGCATGATATCCGCTCTACGCTAATTGTAGCACTTTCCATGCCGACTTCCATTATATCATCTTTTATGGTTTTAGGATATTTCGGATTCTCAATAAACATGATGACATTAATGGGACTATCTACAGCTGTCGGAGTGCTGGTTTCTAATTCAATTGTGGTTTTGGAAAATATATTCAGACACAAGAAGCTGTTGGGTGACAGAAAAGAAGCTTCGCGTGTGGGAACTGCTGAAGTTACATCAGCTGTTATGGCATCAACAGCCACGAATCTGGTTGTGTTCCTCCCAATTGCAAATATGTCTTCAATGGTTGGAATGTTTTTTAAAGAGTTTGCCCTAACTGTTTCTGTAGCAACAGTGTTCTCTTTATTCATGTCATTTACACTGACTCCTATGCTGGCTTCAATACTTATCCCCAAGAATGAGAAAAGAACTCCCTTCGGTGCGATGATGGAGAAATTTCTGCATAACATGCAGATTTACTACCACAATTTGCTGAGTAAGCTGCTCTCCAAGAAGAGGAATCCCATTATTCTTGCTGTGGTTGTTTTTGCAGTTTTCCTTGTAGTACTTGTCGGTGTGGCACCGAAAATAGGTTTCTCATTCTTCCCTGATATGGATGAAGGAAACTTCAATATCGAAGTTGAATTACCTCAAGGTTACTCACTTGAGCAATCAGCTAAGGTTATGGAAGATATTGAAAAAGCAGTAACTTCCTATCCAGAAATCGAGAAAGTATTAACAACCATTGGCGATGACAGGGGAACACACAAAAGCAAATTAAATGCAATTATGGTTCCTGCTGAAGAAAGAGAGATTAAAACTTACGATTTTGTCCAGGTCATGATAAATGAACTGTCGGTGATACCAAATGCCATTATCACCGTTAATATGGGTAATGAGCACAATCCGGCTATCCAGTTTTTTATCAAACATACTGATAGAACCGTAATTGAGAAACTGGAACCGATTATTCGTGAACAACTTGAGACAATCCCCGGTTTGGTCAATTTCAATACAAGTATGAGAATAGGAAAACCGGAGCTGGTACTTAAACCGAAGCGAGAAGAGATGGCACAAGCAGGAATCACAGCTTATGAGATTGGCTTGTATCTTCGTAATGCTGCCGAGGGTGTCGTTCCGACTGTTTATAGAGAAAAAGGACTTGAATATGATATTCGTCTCTCTCTTGCTGATGAATCCATAGATACTCCCGAAGAAGTGGAAAATCTCACTATACTTACTCCGACAGGTGTTTACACAGTTTCTCAGCTTGCGGAAGTTAGGTTTTCAGAAGGACCAACCGAGATTCGGCACAGAGATAAGCTGAATGCTATTGAATTTAGTGGTGCAACAGCACCGGGTGTCCCGCTTAACAACCTTGTCAGTGAGATCAACAAACGGCTTGCAGAGATTGATATGCCTAATGATGTTACTATTAGTTGGGATGGTCAATCGCAAATGATGGGTGAAGCTATGCTTGATTTCGGCTTGGCGTTTTTAATCGCAATTATCCTTACATACATGCTTCTGGCTTCCTTGCTGGAAAGCTTCACCAGACCTTTTATCATCATGCTTTCACTACCGCTTGCTACGATAGGTGTATTTTTACTGATGTGGATTAGCGGTCAGACAATGAATATTATCTCAATGATGTCTATTATCATGTTGATTGGATTGGTGGTGAACGATGCAATTCTGATTCTTGATTATACAGCCCAGGTAATGGAAAAGAAGAAGGTTAGCTTGAAAGAAGCTATTCTTGAAGCAGCTCCGACAAAGGTTAAAGCAGTTATTATGACAACTCTTGCCATACAGCTCGGTATGCTGCCCATGGCACTCGGCATTGGTACTGCCGGTGCGGAGTACCGCATTCCGATGGCAATTATCCAGATTGGCGGAATGATGACTTCTACTGTTTTAACGCTTTTCTTGATTCCCGGACTCTATTTAATTGTTCATAGAGAAAAGAAATAAACTTATCAATTCCCGGGAGGCTTGCCTCCCGGGTTTTTAAGGACTCTCATGCTTAAGAAACTGACTATCATCTTGTTCTCTTTATCCATTACCCTAATTGCTCTTGCAGACGAACGCCCGAAAATAGGGCTTGTACTCAGCGGAGGTGGGGCAAAGGGAATTGCCCATATCGGGGTGCTTAAGGTTTTAGAAGAATATGGGATAAAGCCTGATTATATCTCAGGCACAAGTATGGGAGCGATTATTGGGGCTCTATATTCAATCGGTTATACCCCTGATGAGCTTGAGAGCCTGATATTCGAACAGAATTGGCCCTCACTTATGACTGATAAAAGGGAAAGAATCAATCTTTCTCTTATCGAACTGGAAAATGACAGCAAGTATCAACTAAATTTCCCTATAGACAACTGGACAATATCATTACCGAGCGGTTTAGTGAACGGGCAGAATGTCATTACCCTGCTTTCTTCACTGACTATTCCGGTTCATGGAATAGAGAATTTTAATGAATTACCGATTCCTTTTTGTTGTGTGGGGACGGACTTGGAGACTGGAAAGTCTGTTGTAATGGACCATGGTACTCTTTCGGAAGCGATAAGAGGTTCGATGTCCATTCCAACAGCTTTTTCTCCCTCTGAATGGGAGGAGTACCTTCTCCTTGATGGGGGATTGGTCAATAATTTCCCTGTGGAAGAAGTGCGTAAGATGGGTGCTGAAATTATCATCGGCGTTGATATCTCCCAATCATTTGCTAAACGGAAAGAACTGAATAATATGGTTTCCGTAATTACACAGGCAATTTCATTCAGAGGGTATGCATCCACTGAAGAACAGAGGCAGTATTGTGATATTCTCATTGAACCGAATCTCGAGGATTACAATCTGCTTTCATTTGATAAATTGAGAGATATATATAACATCGGGGAATATGCAGCCAGACAGAAAGTGCCTGAAATTCAAGCTCTTGCAAGCATACTGAAAGAGTATAATCGGAAACGCGTGAAGTTTCCTTCTAAGTTTAAGGATGATTTTCTTATTAAAGGGATTAAATTTGAAGGACTTAAATCTATTCCCACTAGTGCAGTAAGAGGTTGGATAAATATTAACACTCCCGCTGTTGTAAGTGTCAGTAAAATAGAAAGTTCCATTCAGAGGTTGATTTCCAGCAGGAATTTT
>JAFGVF010000406.1 GCA_016938155.1 Candidatus Cloacimonadota bacterium | reverse complement strand
GTTATGATAACCGTGGCGGAGCCCCCAGAGCTTATGATAATCGTGGTGGGCAGAGACCGGACAACCGTTCAACCGACAGCAGACCTTATGACAGTCGTGGTGGACAAAGACCGGACTCCAGAGGTGGTGCACCAAGGGGAGTAAGACCTTCAGACGGAAGACCGGGATTTGATAAAGATAAATTTGGAAAAGATGATACATTCCGTCCGAGAACTCCCAAACCAGCCGGACCACCCAAACCAAAAGAGATTACTGAACTTGGTTTAGCAAAGATTGAACCCAAGAGATTCGATAAAAAGAAAAAAGCTGACGATTACGGTGAAGAAAGCAGACACATTCAGGCTAAGAAGAAGAAAATGAAGACTGAAAAGCAGAAGTACACTGTTATTGAAGTCGATGAAGCCGAAACTTCAAAAGCTATCAAGACAACTCTGCTTAAAAAGAAAAAGAAAAAATACGAGAAGAAAGCACAATCCACTGCTCACATGGATGAGAAGCAAATAGTTATCAGTGAGTTCACTTCTGTAAGTGAGTTAGCCAAGCTTATGGATATCAATCCTACAGAAATAATCTCCCGCTTCTTCAAAATGGGGCAGATGGTTACAATAAATCAACGCCTTGATAAAGATTCTTTAGAGATGATCTGTGATGAGTTCGAGTTTGATTTCGAATTCGAAGATGAATATGGAACAGAGCTTTTATCTCCTGAAGAAGCTCTTTATGAAGAAGCAGAGGATTTACCGAGAGCACCTGTAGTAACTGTTATGGGTCATGTTGACCACGGTAAAACATCAATTCTTGATTATCTCAGACACACGAAAGTTGTAGCCGGAGAATCAGGTGGAATCACGCAGCATATTGGTGCATATCAGATTGTGCATAATAATACAAAGATTACATTTCTTGATACTCCCGGGCATGCGGCATTTACTGCCATGCGTTCCAGAGGTGCTCAATTAACAGATATTGCTGTCATAGTTGTTGCTGCCAATGATGGTGTGATGCCTCAAACCAAAGAAGCTATCGACCATGCAAAAGCTGCTGGTGTCGATATGGTTGTTGCCATTAATAAGATAGACCTACCGGAAGCTAATTTGGATAAAACAATTGCCGGTTTACTTGAGCAAGGTGTTTATCTTGATAATTACGGTGGGGAAGTTCCCTGGTGTACATGTTCGGCAAAAACCGGTGAGGGAATGGATGACCTATTAGAGCTTATAATCATCAGTTCCGAGATAAAAGAGCTTACTGCAAAACAAGATGTTCCAGCGAGAGGAACGGTTATTGAAGCCAGAATGGACAGTCGTATGGGTACGATTGTAACAATTATAAATCAAGAAGGTATTTTGAGAAAAGGCGATTCAATTGTATGTGGTGCTACTCATGGTCGCTTAAAGAAAATGGAAAACGAGAGGGGAGTAGAGATTCATGAACTATTGCCCTCTGATGTTGCCAGAGTTTATGGAATAACAGATGTTCCCAAAGCAGGTGATATTTATAATTATGTTGATAATGATAAAATTGCCAGACAGATTAGTAGCGAGCGTCTGCAAATTCGTCTTGAACGCGAGAAGTTTACGACAACAACCAGTCTCAACAACCTGTTTGAGAAGATTAAGCAGAACGAGATACAAGACCTTGGCTTAATTGTTAAAGCAGATACCGACGGTTCTGTTGAGGCAATTTGTGACTCTTTTATGAAGCTTTCCAATCAGGAAGTGAAAGTAAACATCATTCGTAAAGGTGTTGGTGGAATCACAGAAGCTGATGTTACCCTCGCTTCTGCATCAGATGCCATTATCATAGGTTTCCATGTTCGAGCAAATCCTCAGGCAAGAAGGTTAGCAGAAGATGAGAAAGTAGAGATAAAGCTTTATCAAATCATATATGATGCAATCAATGATGTGCATCTTGCCCTGGAAGGTATGCTGGCACCTGAGTTTGAAGAACGCGTAACAGGTACAGCTGTTGTTAGACAGGTGTTTAAGATAAAGAAAGTCGGAACCATTGCCGGTTGCTTTGTAGAGAAGGGTACAATTCTCAAGAAAGCACATGCCATTAGACTCTATCGTAATGATGTACTTGTTCATGAAGGCAAACTCCAGTCCTTGAAGCATTTTGCAAATGATGTCAGTGAGATTAAAGCCGGAACTGAATGTGGCATAGCCTTTGAGAACTTCAGTGATATTAAAGAAGGCGATATCCTTGAGACTTTCGTACTTGATGAAGTAACCAGGAAATTAGAAAATGTCTAATTACAAGATTCCAAGATTGGAAAAAGAGCTGTTTAAGCTGATAAATAATGCCCTGCTATTCAAGGTAAGAGATGACTCATTTAGCCAGGTAATCATTACAGGGGTTTCCTTGTCACATGACCTGCGGTATATGAAATTGTTTTATTTCATTGAAAACAAGGCAAAAATAAAAAAGATAGAAGAGAAACTTCAAAAGGTTTCGGGCTTCTTAAAAAAACAAATCGCAGGAGCAGGAATTATGAGAATAATCCCGGAATTGAACTACAAATACGATGAGACAGAGGAGAAGTCCCGTCACATCGAGGCTGTACTCGCTTCTATTAGAGAAGAAAGCTACGATGATAGTTCCAGTGACTTCAGTTTGGATGAATTCCTGATTGAAGATGAATTCGTGCCGGAAGACTTTGAAGACATGGAAGAGCTTGATGACATGTTCGATGATGATGTTCTTGAAGAAGAATAAAACCGTTTAATTATTACTGAAAGGGAGTGCTTGCTGCTCCCTTTTTTTCACTTGGTAGAGGTAATGAACCTATTTAAAGATAAATTATTGAATGCCGTTAGAAGTTATGAGAGTATCTGCATCCTTACTCACCATGAACCGGATGGTGACGGATTGCCTGCAGGGCTTGCATTGAAAAGAGTATTGTCGGCTCTCGGAAAGAAAGCAGATTTCGTTCTTGAGGAGATTGCACCTGAGCAGTTTAATTATCTACAGGCAAGAGACCACACTATTATTGTTAATCCTGATTCCCACTATGACCTTGTAATTGTTGTTGATTGTCATGATGTAAAACGATTGGGGACAACCGGATTCATTGCAGAAAAAGCCAAACAATGTTTTGTCATTGACCACCACATAGCTCATGATGATATCGTTCCGGGAGCTGATTATCTAATCCAAACCGAAGTATCCTGTGTGGGGATTATGATGTTGAATCTCTTTAGGGAAGAACTTGACCAGATGGATGAGGGAGATAGACTTTACTGTGCCGAATGTATATATACTGCAATTTTGAACGATACAAACAGCTTCATGAATGCCAATACAGATAAAGAAACCCTCCTTGCTGCTGCAGAGCTTGAGAAGTTCGGGATTGTCTATGGAGATGTTACGGAGAAGTTCATTTACAATGATCCATGGCGGAAACTTAAGCTCATTGGGATGACAATGTCCACTCTGGAAAGCCATTTTCAGGATAAAGTTTTGTTTATCAACTCTACTCAGGCAATGCTTGCTGAATGCAACATCGGGATTGAGCATCTTACGAAAGTAATCGGATGGGTAAGAAGTGCTAAAGATATTCTGATGATTGTATATTTCAAGGAAACAGCTGATGGTTCTATCAAACTTAGTTTCAGGTCCAAGACAATAAATGTTGCCGAAATTGCTTCCGAGTTTGGTGGTGGTGGCCATATTCAGGCTGCCGGTGGTTCTATTAACCTGCCATTGAACGAGGCAAAACAGGTCATTTTGAATAGATTAAAGGAATGTAATGAGCTTCGGAATTATTCTGATAAATAAGCCTAAGGATCGTACTTCATTTTCCATTATTGCCCAGATGCGTAGAGTTATCGGGATTCGTAAGATGGGACACACCGGTACTCTTGACCCCTTTGCGGAAGGATTATTACCGGTTTGTATTGGCAAGGCAACCCGTCTTGTTGACAGATTGATTACGGACACCAAAACTTATGAAGTTGTTGTGAAGCTGGGTGAGAAGACTGATACAGGTGATGTTACAGGTAATGTTATTGAGACCAAACCTGTGGGTGAGGAGCTTCCATTGGATTCATTGTCGGAGTTTGTGCTTAATCTGAAGAATCAGATTCCTCCAAAGTATTCCGCAATAAAGATTAACGGACACAGAGCATATAAATTAGCACGACTGAACAGAGATTTTAAAATGGAATCAAGACCTATCGAAGTTTTTGATTTCTCAATTATCGACTATCAGACTCCTATTCTTAAATACAGTGTCAAAGTGAGTAAGGGAACATACATCAGAACTCTTAGTGAATCTATTGCAGAGCATTTGGGGACAGTTGGTGTTACAACAGAATTAGTGCGTACCGAGATAGGAAGATTCAGGATTGAGGATGCAGTGTTGCCGGATGACTTAACTGCTGAGAATTGGCAGAATTACCTTATTCCCATACCTCAGCTTTTCCCGAATCTTGAACAGATAGTGTTGGATGATGATAATTCCGCTTTGTTTGCTAACGGTAGAACCATACTCGGGGATATTCCCGATAATGATGAACTTATCGCAGTGGATACCGAAGGCAACTTCTTGGGGTTCTGTCTCGTCGAAAAAGGCAATATCAAGCCACGCATGGTATTTGTTTCCGGTAAGAAATACAGTAAAAACTCCGGTATATAAAATGCATTGTCTAAAGGATGTAGAAAACCTTCAAACCGTAATCACAATCGGTAACTTCGATGGTGTCCATATCGGGCATCGGGCATTGTTGCGAAAGGTTATTGAGAGGGCGAAATCAAATAATGTCAAAAGTGCTGTGATAACTTTCAATATGCACCCTTACCATCTCCTGTATCCACACATGAAGCCATATCTTCTTACCTCACCTGAGAAGAAGGAGGAATTGCTTCTCCGGATGGGTATTGATTATGTCTGTTCACTGGATTTCACACCCGAGCTGGCTGAGATGAGTGCACAAGCTTTTCTGAAAGATATTATTATTGAACGACTCCGGGCAATAGAGATTGTACTCGGATATGATGCTCGTTTTGGGAAAGACCGGGAAGGTAATTATAACTTTCTTCTTGAGCAGGAGAAGTTTTATAACTATAAAGCAATCTATGTAGAATCACTTGTAATGAATGACCGGGTTGTCAGCAGTTCATTAATCCGGCAGTTGATTAGAGCAGGAGAGATGGAGCAGGCATCACAGCTTCTTGAGTCCTATTACAGTTTCAAAGGAACGGTTGTTCATGGTAAGCAGATTGGTCATAAAACCAGCTTCCCGACTCTAAACATTGTCCCTGAAACTGAACATCAGCTAATACCCGCTACGGGTATCTATGTAACGGGAATTCATATTGCAGGAAGCTACTTCTGGGGAGTAACTAATATCGGTTACAGCCCTACCCTTAAAACAGAACAAAAGCTGGAAATTGAGATGTTTGTCTTTGATTTCAACAGCGAAATATATGGGCAATCCGTAGAGATTTATTTCTATAGAAGGCTTCGTGATGAAGAGAAATACAGTTCAGCTGATGAACTTGTTTCACAAATAAAGCGGGATGTTGAGCTTGCTAAAGAGCTGATTCCGCAATTTTCTAACAGTAAATACTTTGGGAGTAAGAATGGATAAAACATTTGTTGAAGAACTTAAATATCATGAGAATGAAGAGATAATCAGCTATTATCTTTGCACTGAAAAAGAGTTGAGAGATGGTGCAGCCAATCAGTTTCTGAGAATGACTCTTGCAGATAGAACCGGCAAAATAACTGCTTATGTATGGTCTAATGCCAATGCCGTTTCGCAGGAGTTTGAAGAGGGCGACATTGTTAAGGTGCAAGGGAAGATACATCGTTACAAGAATCAGTTACAGCTTAAAGTTGATAAACTAAGAAAAGCCGAAGAAACCGAAGTAAACCTCGCTGATATGTTACCGACGACTCAGAAGGATATGCGTTTCTTGGCTGAGCAATTCTATCGGTTTGTGGATTCTGTTAAGAATGAGTTTCTATCTAAGCTTCTCAAGCTAATCTTTGAAGACAAAGAGATCTTTTCCCAGTTCTCCCGTTGTC
>JAFGVF010000405.1 GCA_016938155.1 Candidatus Cloacimonadota bacterium | reverse complement strand
TCTCCCTAATGTTTTGTCTTTCGTGGGGGTGAATTGTACTTGTGCCTAACTCTTAATACTATAAAAAACCTTGCCATGATTTCAATTCATTTATAAGTTTGAACATAAACAACAATAAGTGAGGTGCGAATGAACATTGTTGAAGTAAACAATATCTCCAAACGCTTTGATAAACTGCAAGCGGTTGATGATATTTCCTTCTCCATTGAAAAAGGAAAGGTCTATGGAATGCTGGGACCAAACGGTGCCGGCAAAACAACTACAATTCGTATGATAATGAATATCATCATACCCGATAGCGGGAGTGTCTCAATTCTGGGTGAAACTGATTATCGGAAGATTAGTCACCGGATTGGTTACCTACCGGAAGAGCGGGGAATATACAGAAAAATGAAGTTAAACGATGTCCTGCTCTTTCTGGCGGATTTAAAGGAAATGAAAAAGAAGACGGCACAGGTCGAGATTGACATGTGGCTGGAGAAACTCGGTTTAGCAGAGTGGAAGAAAAAGAAGGTGGAAGAGCTTTCAAAAGGTATGCAACAGAAACTGCAATTCATTGCAACTGTGATGCCTCAACCGGAACTGTTGATTCTCGATGAACCGTTTCTAGGGCTTGATCCGATAAACACAAACCTGATTAAGGATATTATTATGGAGGAGAAGAAACGCGGTACAACCATCATCTTCTCTACGCACCAGATGGAGAGTGCGGAACGACTTTGCGATGAGATAATGCTGATTAATAGGGGGAAGAAAATACTTTCCGGGACTGTCGGTGAGGTTAAGAGACAGTTTGGTAAGAAAGCTATTCAATTGGACTATACGGGCGACAACTCCTTCCTCAATAACTCACCCTTCATTGCTGATTATAACGATTTCGGGAACTATGTCGAGATAGAGCTTTTAAAAGATGCTATCCCTCATGATTTTCTGGAATCGATTGTCTCAAAGGTCAAGATAAGCCGTTTTGAAGTTATGGAACCATCCCTACACGACATCTTTATCAAGTCTGTTCAGGGTGAAAGCAAAATCGGAGGTAAGGAATCATGATTAACAAGACATTTCCCGTAATCAAACGCGAATACATGACCCGTGTAAAAACCAAGGGGTTTATTATCGGCACATTGCTCTTCCCAGTTCTGATGTTCCTTATTTTCGGAAGTGTTTTCATCTTCGGTTCTCTCTTTCAATCGAAAGGAAAAGACTTTGTTGTAATTGACTGTACAAGTAAGATTTTCAATGAATTTGTCAGTATGCGTGACGATAAAATGAAAGACGGTACTCTAAAATTCCGATTTAAGGAATATAATCTTGCCGGAGCGACAATCGAGAAGGCTAAAGAGGAATTGGGAGCTAAAGTACTTAGTAAAGAGCTTGATGGCTATTTCATTATTCCTGAGGATATTGTGCAGTCCAAAGTAATAACTTATTACGCCCGAAATGTCTCCGATTTTGAGGAGATGGGGTCATTTAATAATACATTTTCCTGGATTATCAGTAATATGAGACTTGCCGATAAAGGATATCCTGCGGATGAGATTCGCAAGGAGATGGCAGAGGGCAAAGTTTCACTCCAAAGTGTCCAGGTAACTGAAAAGGGAGATGTGGATAAAGACAGTGTATCAAACTTTCTCCTGACCTATCTGCTTAGTTACATCCTCTTCATTTTCATTATGTCTTATGGCCAGACAGTTACCAGAAGTGTTATTGAGGAGAAAAGTCAGCGAATTACCGAGACTATTATTTCATCAATAAAACCGCTTGAATTGATGATGGGTAAGCTGGTTGGAATCTGTCTGGTAGGTATTACCCAGTTGACGGTAATTGCCGGCATGATCCTGGCTGTTACAATCTATGGAGATGATTTACTCATCAAAGCCGGTGTGGAAATGCCTAAAATGCTGGATATAATCCGTAGCATTAACTTCAGTCCTGCCCTATTCGGTTTCTTTATTGCTTTTTTCCTCTTTGGTTACCTGATCTATGGCTCTATCTTCGCTGCCATTGGTGCCATGGTTAATACGGAGGATGAAGGACAACAGTTTCTTACTCCGGTTGTAATGCTGAATTTGGCAAGTTTCCTGATTATGATTGCTGTTGCCAAGAATCCCGATACGACGGCTGCGTTTTGGGTTTCTCTGGTTCCTTTCTTTACACCGGTTGTAATGTTTTCCAGGATTTCTGCCTCAGCACCGGTCTTGCCCTCTGGTGCTATTCTTTCTCTGTTCACAACTGCAGCGTCCGTATATCTGATGCTTTGGGTTGTTGCCAAAATCTATCGGGTCGGCATCCTGATGTACGGGAAGAAACCAAACTTGAAAGAAGTTGCTAAATGGCTTAGATATTAATAAGTTTCTGAGGGGCGAGTTGCACTCGTCCCTCTTTTTTTTTTGCAGGACTTCATGCGTAGCAGCAAGTTCCATGTTGTTGTTATGATCCGGTTACCTACCTTGAAAATGGTCATCTTTACTTGTCTCTCTGATCTCCCATTGCTCTCCTATCCAATAATTCCACAATAGCACCAGATTACCGGTACAAATTAGCATAATTCCTGTACTCCAGTACAGGCTTTGTGCTGACGTAGTGCGGGAGACTTGCTGAAATTGTCCCTTTATTGGATGGGAAAGAGATGGAGAAAAGGGGGGAAATTACCAGAATCCTCTACTTTCCCCGAATAATTCAAAAAAAAAGTTCTATTTCAGCAGAAGCATTTTCCGGGTTTCTAAATATCCTTTTGATTGCATTCGATAGAAATAAACTCCACTTGATACTTGTTTTTTATTCATGTCATCTCCACTCCAGATAACAGAATGTTTTCCTGAAGGTAGATCACTATTAATAAGTGTTTTAACTAGCTGTCCTTTGATGTTATAGACAGAAATTGTAACTCTCCCGGTATTATCTAAGCTAAAATCAATTTTGGTCTCAGGATTAAAGGAGTTAGGATAATTAGAGTTTAAAGCTGTAATAAAAGGGTTCTCTTCAATGTTTTCATCGCTTTCAGTAGTCTCGGAGAGAAAAATTACATTGTCGAGGGACAGCATTGCGGAATTGTCAGATATGCAGTGAAAAGCAATTCTGATATCTTGATCACAAAACTCTTCCAAACTATACTCGTAATAAGTCCATACATGAGGGACTGCAAATGGTTCACTTAATCCTAGCGGTACAAAAGTATCAACGCTGTCAGTTATTGAGTTAGAAATCAGAATTTCTAATTGAGCAAAATCAGGAGAAGTGTAAACAGAACAAGCCACGAAGCTAATGCTGTTGAGAGTATTATCTACATGAATTGGATGGGTTATCAGCCAATCATCATTAACATTATCAACTGATGGTGGACATACAACAACTTTCGAACCACAATAAGCTACGAAATCTTCAGAAGGAGGTACAGTTTCTGTGGGATTAAAAACGATAAAACTTGTGGGATTCCCTTCTCCCGGAAAATTGAACATCGGGAAAAATTCTGTATTACTTCCGTCAACATCATACGTTTGCCAATCACCGATATTTGTTGAGAAATCAGCATAATCTTCGAATCCATCTTCAATTTCCATCGGTGGAACTCTTATCAATCTTATATCTACCGGTGTCGAGAAATTGGACTGCTGAATAGGGTATCCATATACGGCACTAACTTTATACTCATATGTATGTCCATATTTCATCCCTGCAAATAAATCTTGATAGAATTCTG
>JAFGVF010000404.1 GCA_016938155.1 Candidatus Cloacimonadota bacterium | reverse complement strand
TGTTTATCCTCATGGGCTTGCTTTCTGTCTTTATAAGTGCTGTCTTCATTATCAAGGTCAAGAACTATAAACGAATGCTGGCGTATTCCTCCATTGAGAATATGGGAATTGCCACCCTTGCCTTTGGAATAGGGGGGATTGGCATGAAAGCGGGATTTATCCACCTTATCGGACACTCTCTCGTAAAGGCCGCCTTTTTTCTCACTGCGGGAAATATCTATAAAATCTTCCATAATAAGCAATATGATGAAGTACAGGGAGTTATCAAAGCGAACCCACAAACCGGCTGGCTTTGGATGTTTGCTTTTCTCTTTCTTGCAGCTATGCCTCCGTCACCACTATTTATCAGTGAATTCATGATAGTACTTTCTATGCTTAAGGGAGGACACTTCATCCTGCTAACAATATTCCTGTTATTACTTGTTATTATTGTTTATGGCTTAGGAAGAATGGCAGTATCAGTCAGTTTCGGCAACAGCAAAATAAAAGTAAAAGTGAGTCCTTGGTTGTATCTTCCACAATTAGGTTTGCTTCTTTTTGCTACTCTGGTGGGATTATATCTTCTTCCCTTTGTTCAGACGATGATAACTTCTGCGATAAATGTTTTGTAAGAATATGGTTCAGCTATAGGAGAGATTCCAAACTCCGGCGAGTTTTCGACAATAACTTGGTATCTTAAGTTAGCACTTTTTTTAAAAAAAGGGAGAAAGCCATATGTCTCTCTCCCGGTGGAATCTTAATGAAAGGATTGATTATTCTTCGTTTTTCTTCTCTAATCCGGCACCGTGTTTAATCTGCAAACCGGAGGCAACATAAATCGTGTTTTCGGCAATATTGGTTGTCAAGTCAGCCATTCTCTCAAAGGAACGGGATATCCTTACGACATGAAAGAGTTCACTCAGACCGTGGGTAGCATAATCAAGCCTAAGCATATCATTAATGATTTTACGGTTTAAATAATCGACAATCTCATCATCCTCACATACTCGTTTAGCCATTTCTGCATCGAAGGAAGAGAAAGCTTCGATTGTGTTTTCAAGCATTCTTTTAGTCTCAAGGGCAATCTTCTCAACATCCTGAATCTCGCCGAAGACGGGAAGATTACAAATCTTCATCCCGCTGAAAGCAATATTCTCCGTTAAATCAGCCAGTCTTTCCAAATCGACATTAGTCTTCATAATCGCCACTATTTGCCGTAAGTCTCGAGCTTCAGGTTGGTTAAGGGCTATCGTGGAAATGCATTCCTCTTCCAGTTTGTTCTCCATCTCGTTGACTTTCTGCTCATAGTCATTGATTTGCTTTGTCGTATCTTCTTTATCGACTAAGATTTGGATTGCCAGATCAACCATTTTGGAGACATAGCTTGCCTGCTCCAAAAGCATTTTCATTAAACTATCAAGTCTCTGTTTATTCATATACAAAACTCCTTGTTTTATCCGAAGACCCCTGTAAGATAAGCTTCAGTTTGGGGGCTATTGGGAGTTGTAAAGACCTTTTTAGTCTCACCAAACTCAATTAAATCACCAACATACATAAATGCTGTGTAGTCGGATATTCTTCCGGCTTGAGCAATGTTGTGTGTAACTATCAGGATTGTAACTTTATCCTTCAAATCAAGGCACAATTCCTCAATCTTAGCTGTAGATTGGGGGTCGAGAGCAGAGGTAGGTTCATCGAGAAGCAGAACTTCCGGGTCATTGGCAAGGGCACGAGCGATGCACAGCCTCTGCTGCTGTCCGCCGGATAAATTCATAGCTGAATCATGCAGACGGTCTTTGACTTCATCCCACAACCAAGCATTTTTAAGACTTTCTTCAACCTTCTCTGCAATGGCATTCCTGCTCATTCCACCACGAAGCATTAAACCATAAGCAATATTTTTATAGATAGATTTAGGAAAGGGATTGGGGCGTTGGAAGACCATTCCAACCTTTTCCCTAATTTTCGTAACATCGAGTTTGGGGTCATAAATATTCTGCCCGGCTAAGAGAATCTCCCCTTTTATCTTACAGGTTGCAACCATGTCGTGCATCCTATTGAAACTTCTTAAAAGAGTAGATTTTCCACAACCGGAGGGACCTATCAGGGCAGTGATTTTATTCTTGTAAACAGGCATATTAACACCTTTTAAAACATGCTTATCACCAAACCAGAGATTGAGGTCTTTCGTGTTTACTTGGATATTTACCATCTTCTATTTTTCCTTATATTGAACCTGATTATAATAGCAGTTAAACTGATTAACAACACTAAAACGAGCAGAACAACCGCAGTTCCATAAGCAATTGGAACCTGCTTATCTGCATGTGAGCCTTCCGTCATCAAGGCGTAGATATGATATGGGAGAGCCATTACTTCGTCAAAAATAGTGGAAGGCAACTGTCGAGTAAAGAAAGTAGCGGCAGTAAATAGAATCGGAGCAGTTTCACCGGCAACTCTTCCAATACTGATAATGGTTCCTGTAAGAATATTAGGAAGAGCAGCAGGAAGAATAACTCTGGTGATTGTCTGCCTCGGAGTTGCTCCCAATGCCAGCGAAGCCTCCCAGAAATCCAGCGGAAGCTGCCGAATGGCTTCTTCACTGGTATTTATTATCACAGGTAATGCCAGAATACCGAGGGTCAAAGAACCGGAAAGTATGCAAACATCAAACTTGAACAAGTTTACAAAGATTGTCATTCCGAAGAGACCATAAATGATTGAAGGTATTCCGGCAAGGGTATTAACTGCAACC
>JAFGVF010000403.1 GCA_016938155.1 Candidatus Cloacimonadota bacterium | reverse complement strand
GCCGATACTCTCTTCAAGCATGTAGGAAATCTGACTTATATTCGTTACAAGAATCCGACTCTTTCGGCAGTCCAGGAGCTCTCCATGGGTGTAATGATACCCGATGGAAATCCCCCCTTTAGCGGAACTTTATATTTCGACGATATCAGAGTAGCAGACCCATATAATGAAATAGGCTTTGCCTATAGCGTTGATTTACGAACTAAATTTGCCGATTTCTTAGATTTTACTATCGGATACGAGCAGAAAACAGAGAATTTCAAGAAGGAAATTGTACGAAACACTGCTCCAACTTATACCACAACCACTAATTTTGATATGACAGGTAAAATATATCTACATAAACTCCTCCCTTATGATTGGGGTTACAATATTCCGGTTCAGGTTTCAAGAGACCAAAGTTGGGGTATTCCAAGATATAAAGCCAATTCAGATATTCTCCGTAAAGATTTAGAGGATATTTATCTGGAAAAAGAGAAGAATCTCAGTACATCTTATAATGCTGATGTAAGCTTTTCAAAATCAGCAGCAAAACCTCATTGGTGGACAAAATATACTCTCGATTCAACGACACTATCTGCCGGAGCTTCTTATGTGGAGCGAAGAACTCCAACTACCATTGATACCACTCTTGCTTATGATGGTACTTATACCTATAATGTTCAAATACCGAGGGATAAGATAGATTTAAAAATCTATAAAAACTATTACTGGTACTTTATGCCTCGTTCTTTTGATAATACGGTTTCATTTGCTGCTCAAAACCCCAAGAACTGGACATTTGATACGATAAAAAAGGAATTCCTGCCAGCATTAAACTCCAGAGACACCAGAACGCTTAATACTTCAAATTCCATAAACTATGATATTTTCTCTGATTTAAGCAGCAGTTACCGTCTTACAACTAAGCGAGATTTATATCTCAAAAAGTATTACAAGGATATCAATATCGGTAATGAAACTGAGCATAAACAGACCATAGATGTTTCTTTTGACCCTAATTACTTGCCAAGTGTTTTCTCATTATCTATATCACCAAGAGTTGATTTTACTGAAACAAGAAGACTTCTGAATGGTACAAACATTGTCGATAACGAGTATCAGTTTGAGCGAAACGGTAATGTAAACCGAGTTACAAATGTTGATTTTACAATCAAGAATTCAGATATGTTTACTTCTCTTGCCAGAAAATGGAGCAGGTTAGGTGAGAATAAAACCGATACAAAAAAGATTAACAAAGACAATGAAAGCTCATCATCAAAGGATAAACCAAAAATCACCGAGAATGATCCCCCAAAATCCGAAGTGATTGAAAAGCTTGATGATAATAGTTCAATGATAAAGAAAAAAGATGAACTTCAACGGATGGTTGATGAAGGGATGATTTCTAAAGAAGATATGTACAATAAGCTGAATGGTGCCCCGGATAAAGACGGGAAAGAGCTTGAAAACTTCAATCCCAAGGATAACTCTGACACAGGCAGAGGGAAAGACGGAAGGAGCAAGGACTCAACACCCAAAAACCTCTTCACATATCTTGCAATGGTTAAAAATATTACCGTGTCTTTTGATAACACTTATTATACTAACTATCAGAATTTGGCAAAACGCCCCGGATTCGATTATCGACTGGGAATTCCGGATGCTGTTCCTAAGGACTCGCTGGATTCGGTGAAGAATGAGAATACTATCTCATTGAATTCAGGTATTGATTTGACCAGAAGCATAAATTTCACAACAGGCTACTCCTATTCTCTGAGTACTACTGAAGCTAATAGCAGTTCTCAAACAGAGAGAACAAGATTCCCTGATGTATCAGTTTCCATTAGCGAGTTCCAAAAATGGTTTGGAATTGAAAAGGTTCTAACGAGTTCCAGCCTGAGAAGCGGTTATTCTTATGAATTACAGAACTCAGGTGATTTCCACTGGGATAAACCCAGTACCGTTTCCAAAACGATGTCCTTTAGTCCGCTTATCAACTGGAATGGAAACTGGTTGAGAAACATTATAACTCAAGCTTCTTACAGTTATTCTAAAACTGAAACAACAACCGACAGGGGAGCTTATAGCACTGTAAACGATAAAACAACCGATACTATAAACGGTTCGATTTCATATTCTTTCACTGCTGCTCGTGGGCTTAAATTACCCATGATTAAGAAAAGGATGCGATTAAAGAATGAACTCACTGCGGGAGTGAACTTCAGTTATGTGATTAATAAAGATGAGGTTAAAGGAGAAGGTACCACTATTGTTAACACTGATACAACGAACTTCTCTCTCTCTCCAAACCTTACTTATGACTTCAGTAAGAATATTAAGGGTGGTATGGATATTCAGTACTCCAATGAAGTAAATAAGAAAAGAGATGAATCACTGAGAACATTTGCCTCGTCTTTGTGGGTAGAGATAAAGTTCTAAAAATCAATACTGTTTAAAGAAAGAAGTTTTCAACACGGGACTCCCTGCTTTGTAGGAAGCCCCGCAGAATATAAGAGGGCAAGCAGTGATGCGTGCCCTATTTTAACACATGCTTCCAGCCTGTCGTTTCCCAAGTTTACATAATATTATCTCCAAGAACTGTAAAATACACAGTACACACCTGTATTTATCATGCTTTTTACCATTCATCCCGATGCGTTGCTCCTGCGGGTCTCCTGCGGGTCACCTG
>JAFGVF010000402.1 GCA_016938155.1 Candidatus Cloacimonadota bacterium | reverse complement strand
GGGCAGATAATAACTCCGGCCGGAGATCTGCTCTGGCAGGAGGATTCACATATCATTACAACATACGACAATGTAGAAGATATATCTGAACTCGTTCTTGATTCTAGTGGGAACAATATCTACTTCGCCTGTTCAGTCACCAGAAACAATCATGAAGCAACCTACCTTCAGAAGATGGTCGATGGTACTCCCGTTTGGGGGGATCAGGGTATCCTCATGGACTCCGAATCTACAGATAATATTTCCGAATTCCCGGTAGATCTCTGCGACACTTATCTCGTAACTGATTTCAGAAACCATACACAGAATTCGAAGGAATTCAGGGTTTATCGCTTTGATGAAAACGGTGGATTTCCTAATGGTTGGGAAAACGAAGGAGTATCTCTGTTTATTGATAACACCTCCTCGAATCGGGAGTATTCTTTTAAAGCAGCTTCAAACGGAGACAACCTTCTGTGTGCCCTTTCCATCATCGCTGATCAACCTCAGGTATACAGATATTCTGTTCTTGATGAAAACGGAGCACTTTTAATAGACAATCTACCCCTATTCGAGGAAAACTCACAACAGACCTGTATTGATATTGCTTCCGGAAGCGGATTCACTGTTGTAGCAACAAATGTCATAAACAACAGTGTTACTCAAATTTCTCGATAAACAGACTGGATGCGGACGGAAATTTTATCTGGGATGAACCTATAGCATACGACTACGGTCTGACACCAACAATGTATTCTTACCTGGAAAATCCTCCTGTCCTTCATGAATTACCAAACGGAACTTATGCCCTGATCTGGACTTCCTATAGCCAGCTCAGATCTATGGTTATTGATCAGAACGGGACGGTTTTATACTCGCCGGGAGCAGACATTCTTACCAATATGATTGAAGATAGTGTTGTGAAAGGCGCAGTTGTTGAAAACTCCTTTTACCTCGTCTGGCAGGATTATCATACAGGAGACAGTCCGGTTGCACCCCAGGAGCTTTATATGCAGAAACTGGATACTGCTCCGATGGGGATTGAAGAGAATTCTCTTCCAGAGAACTTTATCACATGTGGCAATTACCCTAACCCATTTAATCCGACAACGACAATATCCTTTTCGCTTCCCGTCAATAAACAGGTAAAGATGTCTATTTATAACATTAAAGGACAGTTAGTCAATACTCTGACAGACGAATATATGCTATCCGGAAACCATTCTGTTATTTGGGCCGGGGAAGATAAAAAAGGCAGCCAGGTCTCGTCCGGGATTTACTTCTATAAGATTTCTACGCCCGACACTTCGGTAGTCGGAAAGATGGTCATGGTGAAATAATATCAGGTGGCTTAACTATTAACGCCTGTCAATCGACAGGCGTTTTTTCTAACATCTTGTTTTCAAATATCCTGCCCGAAGGAAATCAATGGCAAGAGCTTTTTCTCAGTAAAATCAAAGTAATGACTTATATTTGCCCACTATTGTAAGTTAAATACAGCTTTTTTCATGAAGAATTGATAATAGCCATCAGCTAAAGGAATCTTTTCATCACTGAGAATGAAATTAATACTCCAGCTACAAATGATTTCATCAAGTAAATTATCAGTTAATGTAATCTCTTCATCAGAGCATTTGAGCGAATAACGACCATTTTCTGATTCATTCAAAGAATGTTCTTTAAAATCAAAGTTAATATTTCCCTTACCCTTAAACTGCAACATCTCCTTAGAAACTGAAATCTTAAGGGTTTCGCTACTATAAATATTCCTATAGCCCTGTTCATCACATGAGAAAAAGATAGTTCTAAAACTGTTATCTTTCACATATTCGTCAATAACCCCTTTTGTTAACCAGTCTAATTCTCTGATGTTTGAAAAGCTACCAGTTGAGTTGCTGTATTTTCTATAGAGGGCAATATACTCTTCTGGCTTGTAATGATTAAGCATTACTCTGGTAAGAAGCCCAGCCACAGGATAGCTTAAGGAAGCATGTTCAGCACTAAACATTGCTACATCATTGTAGTCGGAATAATTCACCATTCCTGTATCAATCAAGAACTTACCGGCATCCATGAGTGCTTCTGTTGAGAGTCCTCCACGCCCCCCGATAGCAACTGCCAGCCCTTCTTGAAGAAAAGTATGTGTAAATAGCTCGTTACTTTTAAGATAGTAGTTGATAAGGAAATGAGTAACTTCATGAAAGTGTGCCGGATAGGTTGAGATTACATAGTCTTGATTTAAGAGATAAATACCACGGGTTTTATAGGAAGTTAGCCTTTCAATAGTATCCGAATCAGGACAATAGAAGTAATCCAGTTTGTTCACTCTAAGTGAGTCTAACTCATGATTTTGCTCAGGAAAATAAGTAAAGAATGTTTCAATTCTCTTATCTAAAATCTGCATTGCTTCTTGAGGTATTGGCGAATCAGCAGGAAAATGATAGGTAAGATACTGTGAATCCAATTGCTGCCAAGAACGCGTATGGTAATCAACACGACTTAATACATTGTTTTCTGAGATGTAAAATTCATAGCCTCTCTGACCATTTACTTCCGTATAGTTATGATAATATGAGTCTTCTGCTTTAATCAAAGGGTGACTAACTTTAAGCTGTGGATTCTGTTCTGAATAGGCTTTTAATCCAATATTTCCAATAAGAAATTTATTATAGGGAATATTATAGGAGATGTTGTGTTTATCAGACTTATGAGTAGTAGCAGGTGTTAGAAAATCATTTATAGAATCAAGGTTATCCCACACTTGAGCTGAAATATTCAAAGTATTATTATCAGGGGATGAAACTGATTCCGCTAAGCAGAATAAAACTGTACATAAGATAATTACAGATGTAATAAAACGCTTTATCATTGTCGCTCCCTTGGAATACAAAGTCACTAAAAACTGTCTTTTGAAAGACAAAACAGGAACCATTTTTTAAGTAATTCTTACATCATACCAGATCATGTCATTCGGGTCCCATTTGAGATTTACATTGTTTTTTGATAGAATAGGATCAATAAACGCCTCAATATAGTCAATACAATACCATTGACTTAATGTAAGGTTGCATGGCATTGAAAACTTTACATTTCTTTGAAACTTCATATAGTTTATACAAGTTTACATCTTTCCCATGAACATACTCTTTTAGGGCTTCGAGAGCGATATCTTCTCCAAGTTTGTTTCTATACCGAAAAACATCACAGACTGTTTTTTCCCTTGAGTAGATATTAAAAGACCCGTTTGCAGTTTCTTTTCTATCAATCTCGATTGGATAAATTGTATCAGAGAAGTAAAACACTTTTGCTGGAGGATAATCTAGAGAAAACCTTGCAGTATTATTTGGGACAGCAACTTGCACAACATCCGGGTTTATCGTGGAAAGATTGTAATAGTGCAATGCTGAATTTAGACATATTACAGCTTTAGCATTTACTTTATTTATATCAATAAACATACTGTTTTCATCCCAATCAAAATCCACCAGCTTGTATAGTCCCGGTTTGATTTTTTCAATAATATTATCCTCCAGAGCTTTTGAAATGACCCGAGTATGAAAGCCTGCTTTCTTCAACTCTTTCATTCTTCCATAACCATGATTCTGTATGAAGTAAGTTTCAATATCCATGATTTATACCTTTAATTGACTCCATCTGAAGGTAACAACCTTATATCCACCTTCATTTAGAACCAATATTATGTGACTTGTTATTCTTGTAAAGATTTTTAGGTCAGCAAAGAGCTAATAAGTGCAG
>JAFGVF010000401.1 GCA_016938155.1 Candidatus Cloacimonadota bacterium | reverse complement strand
GTGGAGTTAATCTGACATTCCCTCCCGTAGGTCTCCCGTAGGTCTCCCGCGGGTCACCCGTAGGTCTCCCGTAGAAGCCACGGGAGACCTACGGGAGAGGTACGGCAAACCCACGCGAAAGAAGGACACATTCATAGGAATAATACCGGAAAAACAAAATATTTAACGGATTAGAAAAGAGGTGGAGCTATAGCAATAATGAGGGTTCTCTCATATTGTACAAGTCTCGTACAGGTTTAAAATAAAAAAGTAGCGGATTTTTCGGATGTAAAAGGCAATTTTCGGAACTATAACTTATGGGGAGAAGAGTGAAGTAATCAGAATATCAGAAATTCAGGAGCAAACTCACTAAATCTCTGCTTTATAGACAAAATAAGTACCTAATGAGAAGAAGATGAAGTTTGGTAGCCAGGCTGCCAACCAGGGTGGCAGAACTTCGTTATAACCAAGACTCTGACAGATTCTGAGAGTACTGAGATAAACCAAGCATATCAGAATACCGGAGAGAAAAACCCAACCCTTTTTTTTACTTCTCGTATTTGTAGAAGCCGCTGGAACACAGAAGAGAAGGATAATGAAATTTGAAAGGGGGTAAGTTATCTTTGTATAAAGATCCACCAGCTCTTCAAGATATTCATCACCAACTTTCTTGCGACTATTGATGTAATCCAGCAACTCAAAATAGTTCATTGACATAGTTTTTGAGGTTCGTTGCACAAAATCTTTAGGAGTTACATCCACAAAGCTTAGTTTTGTATTTGCATAATGATTAAAACTGACAGGTTTTTTATCTTTGAAAGTGCGGATATCACAATCTAAGAAGAGCCAATAATCATCTTTCCAAAGAGCTTTCGCTGCACTAATCTTCTCAGTGATTTCTCCAGTTTTAGGTGAGAATCTAGTAATATCAACTACTTTCATCTGATTGATATAACCATTAAAATAACCTATATAATAGAAGCTTTGGTCATGCCCGATGTAATGAATTTTAGAACGAATCTTCTTATCTTCAAGAGTTTGTTTCTTGATCACAACTTTATAGAAATATTCTCGTTTTGATTCAGCCAAAGGTAGCAATCTGTCGGCAATCACAAGGTTAGCTAAAAAGATCAGGAATCCTATCCCAAGTATAGGTAAAACCATCCTTTTTATACCGATTCCGGCAGAGCGAACAGCTACCGACTCATTGTACTTTGCCAGTCCATTCATCATGAATAATCCTGCCAATAACACCGTGATGGGCGAAGTAAGGATAAACAACTGCGGAATTCTCAGCAGATAGTAAACAGCAGATTGGTCAATTGAAGCACCGGCTCTAATCAGCTTTGGAAGGTTATCAATGACATCGATTACTATAAATATGGTGAAGAAAGCAGTCAGAATAACCAAGTATGTCTTGATGAATTCTTTAGCCATATAATTATCAAGAATTTTCATCGGTTCTTCCTTCCGAACAGCTTTGAAATGCCTTTAAAAATCTTTCGAGTATCAAACAACTGCTTCTCTTTCCGAGACTGGTAAATTAGAAAAATAGCAATCAAAAAGAAAATGATGTTTGAAATCCACATAGATAGGAATGGACTGACAAAGCCTTTACTTGCTAAGGATTCCCCTCCCACAAGACTGATATAATAGATTAGAAACACAATTGAACTGATTGTAAAAGAAACTCCTGCCCCACCGGTTTTAGTCATCATCCCGAGAGGGATACCAATCATCACAAAAATGATGATTGCAAAGCTGATGGCATACTTCTTATGTATCTCTACTTTATACGACCTGATATCCTCTTCCAAATCCTTTATATGGTCTGTTTTCAATTTTAGCATTGATTGAGAACTTCGGATAATTTTGCCGACATCAGCCTTATTATCCTCTTGATGAGCTGTTTTTATCTTCTGTTTGATAGTAGCTATCTCATCCTGTACCTTGGATATTTCTTTTTGAGCTGATTCTATTCTCTCACCCAGCTCTTCACTGCTCAGTTCCCTATCACCTCGATAACTGGAGTCTTCAAACCCTCCCTGATCATCAACTTCAGAAATATTTAGAACAAACTTGTCGAAATTACGCAATTGGTACTTCTCAAATTCAACCTTATCTCTTTCGTGCATCTGACCATTAAACAATTCTGCTTTCAATGATGTTCCGCTACTACTCTGGATTATTGTACCTCTCTCTGCCACAATTGATTTAGGGAATCGACCGGCACTGTTATCAAATATTACTATCCCTCGCATTTCATTACCATCATTTTCCCGCACATAGATAGTATAATTCTGAATTGTAGTAAATTCTCCGGGTTTAATAGCAGACATCGGCTTATAATAAGCAATTTTCAGCATCATATTACGAAGTTTATGGTTAGAATCAGGCAGAACCCTATTGTTAAAAAAAACCATGAATAATGCCAGTAACACGGCAAGCACAAATAAAGGAGCTGTTTTGCTGTAAACATCAACTCCACATGCCTTCATAGCAGTTGTTTCGTTATCTGTCGATAAACGCCCGAAAGCATTTAAGGATGCCATTAAAACTGACATGGGAATCGAAAGGGCAAGGATAAAAGGAAGGGATAAACCGAACACTTCCAGCACCATACCTATGGGAAGATGCTTCTCAAAGATTACATTAAGAATATCAAGAACCTGCTCCAAGAGGATTACGAAGGTAACCATTACTAAAGATATACCAAAGGGACCAATATGTTCCTTCAAGATATATCGCTGCAATATTCTCATCTATATATGTATTCCTTTTTCATTCAGCAATGCAACAAAATCTGTTTCAGATATAATCTTAACCGTTCCGAGTTTCTGGGCTTTCTCAAGCTTTGAACCGGCTTCTTCACCAACAATGAGATAATTCAGTTTCTTGTTTACCGAGCCTGCTACCAGCCCACCGTTCAATTCAACTAAATTCTCAACTTCCTTGCGAGAGAACCTATCAAGTCTCCCAGTTACAAGGAAACTCAATCCCGTCAATGCTTTTTCAACATCATCGTTTTTAATGGCGAATTGAAGTCCTGCTGCTTTAAGGTTTTCAATGATTCGAAGGTTTTCCGCTCTTCCAAAAAAGTAATTCACTGAGGAAGCTATTTGTTCACCAATCTCGTCAATCTCTGTCAACTCTTCCTTTGTCGCCTTGATAAGGGCATCTATATTACCAAAATGCCTTGCTAAAATCCGAGATGTTTTTGCTCCCACATGTCGAATACCTAAAGCAAACAGCACTTTATCAAAAGGTTGCTGTTTTGATTTTTCAATCGCAATCTTCAAGTTATCAACTGACTTCTTTCCCTGCCTTTCCAATTGGCTTATTTTATCATAGTCAAGCGAATAGATATCCTCTATCTTATGAATTAACCCATTCTCAAGAAGCTGTTGAACCATCACCTCACCCAGACCTGTTATATCCATGGCATCACGGGAAGTGAAGTGCTCTATACTTCGATAAATTCGTGCTGTACAGTTGGGATTTTCACAATAAATAACTGCATCTTCATCATTAGTAATTAAGGGTTCGTTACAAACAGGACAATTCTCAGGAAAGCTGATTGGCTCCGCATCCAAGATTCTTCTTTCTTTATTTACTTTTAAAATCTTAGGAATAATTTCACCCGATTTAATGATGAGAACTGTATCTCCCAATCTAACATCCAATCTTTCCATTTCATCTTTATTGTGTAAAGTAGCCCTGGAAACTGTGGAACCGGAGATATAAACAGGTCTTAAAACAGCTACAGGAGTAACAGCACCAGTTCTACCAACCTGATAGATAACATCTTCGAGAACTGTCTCCTTCTCTTCAGCTTTGAATTTATAGGCTAAAGCCCATTTGGGGCTTTTCGATGTATAACCTAACTCATT
>JAFGVF010000400.1 GCA_016938155.1 Candidatus Cloacimonadota bacterium | reverse complement strand
CCTGCATTGAGGACGGTAATATAGGTACCATGCACAATCCCCTGCGGACCGATATACATCCAGCCCCCGGCAGTCATCTGTCCGTAATTGGCGACACCAAGCGCCGTAAGGCGTTTGAAGTTCTCAGGATCATCCCATTGTCCAATCACAAGACCGTTTGTGGAGATAACTCTCGGTGCTTCCGGTTTAGAAGGAAATAATCCGACCGGATGTCCGGAGGCAACAACGAGGGTTTGCTCGTCAGTCATCTCTTCCAGATAGCGTTTGATTAGCTGATATTGCATCCAGTTCTGCATCACCTGACCGGTTTCCCCGTAGGTCACAAGTTCGTACGGATAAAGAGCAATGTCGAAATCCAGATTGTTATCAATCATCACCTGAAGGGCTTTCCCGGCTTTGCATCTTCCTTTATATTCCTCAACCGGCTTGCCGTAGATTCTTCCTGCCGGACGATAGCGATAACCATAGATTCTGCCCATCGTCATCAATTCTTCCAGAAATTCGGGAGCCATAATGGCATGATACTGTTCAGGGACATACCTCAAAGCATTTTTAACCGCTAAGGCAATCTCTTTTCTATTCAGGTCAAGACCACGGTTTGGTGCTCTTCTGAATTTAGGGTCAAAGGGTTTGGGTTCCGGTAGCTCATCAGATATTCTTATGTTCATGACTTTTTGAGGGTCAAAGTTAATCATTATTCCTCCAAGTATTTCTTATATTTTCTAAAACAACATTATTGGGTTTGATTAGAGAGGCAATATTTTTCTGATTTAAACGCAAATTATATCAAATCTTCCATAGAGCCGAATCCGTGATTGACCTCTTTTTGCCATATCCAACAATGGGCATTATTCCCACTGCTTTCTAACTGTCCACTCACTGCCCACCCACTGTTTCAGTGGGTTGACAGTGGAGAAGCAGTGACTGAGCAGTGAAGAAACAGTGAGTAGTTGGATAGCGGGATAAAGGATCTGTATGTAAGCCTAAAAGAAGCCAAACTCCGCATTATTTCCACTGTAGATTGAGATTTTGATGTTTTGAAAATGAAATGGTATAGAACAGTGTTGGACAAAAAATGGACACAAGATAAGCGTAAGTTATAGCAATGACCACTGTGTTCAATTTTTCAGCTATCTCATAGGGATAAAATAAACAACTTTATGACGAATGACCCTTGATTAATGGTAATTGATAAATCTCAGATTCTAAAATCAAGATGAAGTTATAAATGTAAATATTGCTTTATCCATTGTCGATGTTTTCGTTGTTATAGAGCAGTTAAATGCCTGGCGATTTCCGTTTAGTTAAAATACTGTAGATAAAAGAAAATGGGATGAAATTCAAAAATTCTTTATTATTGCCTCATGAGTAAGCTTAAATTTAGGTTGACATGCTGAGAGAATAACGATAAGAGGATATGTTCGTAGTTTTAAGGTAATTCAGGAGTTAAGATAATGAGTAAAAAAGTGAGAACTGCAATAGAACCAACCCGTAATGAAAATTACGCTGAATGGTATCAGCAGGTGATAAAGTTAGCTGATTTAGCAGAAAACAGTGATGTGCGTGGATGTATGATTATCAAGCCATGGGGTTATGCTATATGGGAAAATATACAGAAGCATCTGGACAAGATGTTCAAAGATACAGGGCATAAGAATGCTTATTTTCCAATTTTTATACCTAAGAGTTTTTTCGAGAAAGAAGCTGAACATGTAGAAGGATTTGCTAAAGAGTGTGCAATAGTGACACATTCCCGTCTTGAGCCTGACGGAAAGGGAGGCTTGAAAGTTGCCGGTGAACTGGCAGAACCGTATATTGTTCGTCCGACCAGTGAAACAATTATCGGAGCTTCTTTTGCGAGATGGGTAAATTCATATAGAGATTTACCTCTGCTTATAAATCAATGGGCGAATGTGGTTCGTTGGGAATTGAGAACCAGATTGTTTCTGCGTACGGCTGAATTCTTGTGGCAGGAAGGTCATACAGCTCATGCCACTGAGGCAGAGGCATGGATTGAGACAAAGAAGATGCTTGATGTTTATGCTGATTTTGCTGAAAACTATCTGGCAATACCTGTATATAAAGGCGAGAAATCAGAGAGTGAAAGATTCCCGGGAGCAGTTGCAACATTCTGTATAGAAGCTATGATGCAGGATAAAAAGGCTCTTCAGGCAGGAACAACCCATTTTTTAGGTCAGAATTTTGCTAAATCATCCGGGATTAAATTCCAGAATAAAGATGGTGAACAAGAGTTCGCCTGGACTACATCCTGGGGTGTTTCGACTCGTTTGATCGGAGCTTTAATAATGGCTCACAGTGACGATAACGGGATGGTTATACCGCCAAGAGTCGCTCCTGCACATGTTGCAATAATCCCAATCATTAAGAATGCGGAAGAGGAAGATATTGTGATGGATTATGTCACTAATCTCAGGGATGAACTGCGGGATCAAATCTATGACGGTCACAATGTAGAAGTAGAGCTTGATACAAGGGATATGACCTTTAGTGAAAGAAGCTGGGATTGGATTAAGCACGGAATACCCATCAGAATCGAACTGGGACTAAGGGATATCGAAAATGACACTGTTTATTTCGGTCGCAGGGATTTAGAACCGAAAGATAAAACCAGTTTGACAAGAGTTGATTTTGTTAACTCAATCGGTTCAATTTTGGACGAGATTCAAGGAAGCCTCTACAACCGAGCATTAAATTTTAGAAACGAAAACACTATAAAAATAGATGAAAGAGCTGAATTTGATAAATTCTTTACTCCTCAAAACGAGAATAAACCTGAAATACACGGAGGATTTGCTCAAGCCCATTGGTGCGGTTCAATTGAATGTGAAGAGAAAATAAAAGCGGATTTGAAGGTCACAATCCGTTGCATTCCTGAAAATGCCGAGAAAGAAGACGGTAAATGCATTTGCTGTGGTACCGTTTCCAAGCAAAGAGTTATTTTTGCAAAGAGCTATTAGTTTGACAGATAATATTTTGAATGAAGAACTTACCAGGCAGTCCGGGCTTCTGGGAGAGATTCTAATAAGAAAAGGTTTAACAGTATCATTTGCCGAGTCCTGCACAGGTGGACTGGTTTGCAAAAGTCTGACAGATAATGCCGGTTCCTCAAACTACTTCAAAGGGGGGATTGTAGCATACCATGATGAAGTTAAAATTATAGCTTTAGGTGTAAAAGAGGAAACTCTTCTCAAGCAAGGTGCTGTAAGTGCAGAATGTGCAGAGGAGATGGTTCAGGGATTAGAAAGATTGTTTCATACAGATATTTTCGGCTCTGTAACAGGAATCGCCGGACCAGATGGCGGGACAGCTGATAAGCCTGTCGGGACAGTTTGGTTTAGCGTGAGTATTAATAGAAAAATCGAAACAGGCATGAAATTGTTTGACGGAAATAGGGAAGAAGTTAGATTTAAGTCTGCAATATATATGATGAAAATGATTTTAGAAAGAATAACGGAGGTTTGATGAAAGTTCTGGTGGTTGGAAGCGGAGCCAGAGAACACGCCATCGCGGAATCTTTTAAGAAAAGCAAAAAGGTACAAGAAGTAATTGTTACACCCGGAAATGATGGAATAGCACTTTATTTCCGCATAGCAAAACTTCCTGATTTTACCTCATATATAGATTTTGTAAAAAAAGAGAAAATAGATTTGGTTTTTATAGGACCGGAACAGCCTTTGTCCGAAGGGTTAACAGATTATTTAGAACAACATGGAATAAAGGTTATTGGTCCCTCACAATTAGCAGCAAGAATAGAAAGCAGTAAGGCATTTGCAAAAAAGCTGATGCAAAAATATAAAATTCCCACAGCAGCTTTTAAGACCTTTACGGATTATGAAAAAGCAGAGAAATATTTAGCTTCCTGTACTTTCCCGCAGGTTATTAAAGCTGATGGACTAGCTGCAGGTAAAGGGGTTATCATTGTTCACAACATCTCAGAAGCTCGTGAGACTCTACAAAATATAATGATAGAAGGTGCATTCGGTAATGCTGGTAATCAGGTTGTAATTGAAGAGTTTATGATTGGATGGGAGACATCAATTTTTGCCTTTTCAGACGGGAAAAGCTTTGTTTCAACTATTTTTGCACAAGACCATAAGGCAATTTATGATGGGGATAAGGGACCCAATACCGGAGGAATGGGAGCTTATGCCCCGGTTGATAAAGCAAAAAGCTATAAGCATTTTGTAGATGAAAAAATATTTAAACCTGTATTCAAGGCGATGCAGGAAGAAGGATTTCCATTTAAAGGAGTACTATTTGCAGGCTTGATGATAACAAAAAGGGGACCCAATGTTGTTGAATTTAATTGTAGATTTGGTGATCCCGAAACCCAAGTAATCTTACCATTATTAAAGACCGATTTAGCGGATATTTGCCAATCAATATTAGATGGCACAATTGAAGATTTATCTCTTGAATGGGAAGATGGATATGCAGTAAATGTTGTTGCTGCATCACAGGGATATCCAGGTGAATACCGTAAAGGTGATTTGATAGAGATAGCCCCTGAACTATTGGAAACACAAGACGCAAAAATTTACTTTTCAGGTGTTAAAAAAAGTGAGAAGGGAATGTTGACAAATGGAGGTCGAGTATGCAGTGTCATGGCAAAATCTACGAGCCTGACATCAGCAATAAATTCGGCTTATAATCACTTTCTCCTACTCAAGTTCAATGGAAAAACTTATAGAACAGACATAGGGAAAAAAGGTCTGTATTAAATATTAAGGGTCAACTTATGAGTAAAATAAATTATATCATACTATTGCTTTTGCTTTTGCTTATAGTTACATCAGTACTAGAAGCAAAAGAGCCTTTCCGTATCCTTTCAGAGGACGAGAATCACATTTTATTGGAGTTTAGTTTACCGGATTATCAGATTAAAGATATTACTAAAGATGGAATGCAGTTTAGTAGAATAGTTGCCGGCAAAGCAATGTATGGAGGAGAGGAAGGCTATCCATCGTTACCATATTTCTCAGACATTGCTGGAATTCCTATTGATGGAGATATAAATGTCTCATTAGTCAGTTATGATGATAAAATGTTAAACAATATAGAGCTTGAAATAACAGATAAGGGCATTTTCAATGGAGAGTCTTTTGATTATGTCCCCTATATAAATGAGACAATAAGCCGGATATCATATTACCCTGAGCAAATCCTTCAGAAAAACCAGTCAGGATTTGCCGGAGATAGACATTTTTGCGGATTTTCTTTTTACCCTTTCAGTTATAATTATAACACAAAGAGTTTGAGAGTTATCGAGACAGCACAGATAATGATAGATATTACTGGAACAAAATCAGCTTCAAACTTTACTCCATTGGAAAGGAGCTATATTGATGTGGGTGGCAGTGATTTCTTCCTGAATAATGCTACTTCTTCAAATTGGAGAAAAGAAAGAGATATCGATACTGATAGTGACTGTCAGATTGAAAGAAATCCATCAGTAGATGCAATTCAAATTTGGGTCAATTCTGATGGAATTTATAAAATTACAAAGAGCTTTTTAACAGATGCTTTACGCGAAGCTGCGTATGATTATCAATTTAATCTTAGCTTTGATATTGACGATATTGATCCAAGGTATCTTGAAATGGCCGATAAAAATGGAGTTATTCCAATCAGGATTACTGGTGAGTCAGACGGGAGTTTTGATAGCGAAGACTGCATTGAGTTTTGGGGAGAGATGAACCATGGAAGTACAAGTTATTATGATGACTATACGAATTTGAATGTTTATCGACTGTATTTGTCACCAGAACTCGGTGCACGACTGGCAGTAGAAAATGGTGGTCTATTAGTTAATCAAACAACCGGTATTATTAAACCGGATGCCTTTGAAGAGACTGTTCAGATTGAGAAACAGCAAATAATGGATAGCCTTTCAAAAGGTTATAACCTTAATCCTAACTTTGCAAGAGAAGATTTGTGGTTTTGGAATAGAATCTCTGCTCCCAATTTGGAAATTTTCGAATTTGATTTGCAATACCCCATTAATTCAAGTATTAGAACATTTCAAGCGGAAGTTAGTTTATATGGATTAACCTATTTTACAGGAACTTATAATCCTGTTCTTCCTAATTATCATCATCATGCTGTAGTCCGTTTAAATGCTGCATTAATTGATAATGATCAGAATGGAATAATTGAGTATTCCGATACATATTGGAATAATCAATCAGAAAAGATTTTTAAAAACTACAGACCATTACAAAACTCTTTTTTGTATCACGGAGTCAATAATCTTTATGTTAGTTTACCCGGTGACACACAGTCCACTAATCTTGAAGTTGTACTACTTGATTACTTAAAACTCAAGTATTGGCGTGAGTTCAAGACAGATACAGATTATATAAAGTTCTCAAAACCTTCAAATAGGCCTTATGGTTTGTATCAGTTTGAAATTGATGGTTTCTCGAATCCTGACTTGAGTGTATATAAATTAGGTACAGGATTTATGGAAAATCTCCAAATCACTCCCTTCAGCGAAACGGGGGCGGCGCCATATTTGGTTACTTTTCAGGATAGTATAATTACTAATGTCTTTGAATATGTGGCACTTACCGAAGACCAAAAAAAGACACCCGTTAAGATAACTCCCGATTATCCATCCTACTTAAAAAGCCATTCAAATAGAGCTGACTTGGTAATAATTACTGTAAATGATTTTATTGGAACGGAAGGTGTTGAAAACTTGCAAAGTCATTGGGAAAATATGGGACTAATAGTAAAAACTATTGATGTACAGGATATTTATGACGAGTTCAGCTCCGGGATAACTGACCCGCAGGGGATAAAGGATTTTCTTACCTATGCTTATAATAATTGGCAGTATCCACAATTGAAGTATGCAGTATTAGTCGGGGATGGGACTTACAACGAAAATGATGATAGTTCTTTGGAAAAATACAATTTAATACCAATAAAGAAAGTATGGACTAATGCAGTTGGAGCAACTGCTTGCGATATTTGGTATGGTTGTGTAGCCGGAACAGATTTCGTTCCTGAGATTATTGTTAGTAGAATTCCAGTAAGAACTGCTGAAGAGATACAGGGATTTTATGAAAAAGCAGACCATTACATTAATCAACAAGATTCCGGTAACCCTTGGAGAGGAAGAGTCACACTTGCATCCGGAGGAAAACAAAATGAGGGACATGACCTCTTTTCTCAGCAGGAAGAGACAATACGAGCCTACGGAATCCCGGAGGAATACTTTGTTACAAGAGTTTACAGTGTTACCGTTGCCCCTACTCCAAGCGGGTATTATGGTAGTTCTTTTAAGCTGAAAAGTAGCATCACAGATGGATTAACTTTTCTTCAATTTATCGGTCATGGTGGAGGAAGAATCTGGGCTGATTTCAATTTGCTCAACTATAGCGATGTCCGTAATTTAACGAACAATGATTATTTCTTTGTATCAAGTCTTTCTTGCTATGGCTCTTCATTTGATGCAAGTGAACCATGTATCAATGAAGGGTTTATTTTGGAGAGTGGGAAAGGAGCTGTGGGTACTTTTGGTTTTACTGGGGTTGGGTATGTTAATTATGATTTGGATTTGGGGATGATACTCAATGATGCTGTTTTCAATCCTGTTTTTAACAGTGTAGGAGAATCGTTTAATTATACACTTGCCAGTTATTATGCAAGAGCAACAGCTCAGTTGCCAAGAGATTGTTTAATTCGCTCTTTGTGTTATCTCGGTGACCCCGTGTTACCTATGCATACCTTGGGGTCAGCAGTTAGTCTGACTACCGACAAAGAAATTTACGCCCCGGGAGATACTATAAGAATTTCTGCGGAGTTTGATGACAGTGTAACAAGTTGTGTACCAATTATCATGAATAAAGATGAAATCGCTCTCAACTACTTATTCCCTCTCCCTGTATTTGGTGGTGTTTTCCAAACAACATATATAATACCATCTACAACTGCTGAGGGAGAAGTACTAAGAGTGAGGGTTGCCGGTATGTCTCCTGATAAGGAATATGTTTCAATGAAAGATATTTCCGTAGCAGGTAATAATATCACACGGGTAAGAGTAGAACCGGAAAAACCAACTTATAATGACCCAATTACAGTATCAGCAATTACATTCATTGAAGACGATATTGATAGCTATGAATGTTATTTTAATGAATTTTCTTATCAATCAACTCTAACTCAAGTAATAGAGCAGCAGTTAACTCCACCTGTACAGTTTTTTGTGCCAATGGTACTTAATGATGAAAATCACTTAACGACAATTTCTCCCATTCAGGTGGATACTTTACAATATATACCAGGAAAACAAGTTAAAGTTAAAGTTATTGCACATGCAGGAGCAGAAACTTATGAATCTGATTACTTTGAATATACTATTGCGGGACCTGATTTAGCGATAAATTCAGTTATTGTTGATGTTCAGGACAATCACCCGGGACTAAGCATAGATATTGCTAATTATGGTGATTCAGTTTCACCTGAGAGTGAGATTAAAATTAAACGGTCAGGTTCTGATTTGATACTAAGCGAAGTATTAATAGATCCGCTTTTAGAGGGCGAATACAGAACTATTTTTGTACCATTGAATGAGTTTACCTATGGAGAAGTGTCATTATTAGCATATATCAATGAAGATATGAGATTTCCTGAGCATTCAACAACCAACAATTATAAAAGTGTTATTACAGGAAGTAGTTTCTATAGTATTGGTGCAACAGGAAATTCAATTGATTCAGAGGATGAAAATCTTAACGTAACTATTCCCGATGGGTTTGGAACGGATAGTACTTTATTGGAAATTGCAACTGTCGATTATTTACAAGCACAGACTCAACCTGATGTCACTCCAATAATGAATAAATATGGACTGGATATAAGTACATACAAAATACATATTCATGATGATAGTATAGTCGATTCATTAGGATGTTTTCTTAATAGTAAGAAATTAAAGATAACGGCATATTTCTCTGCCGAAGACAGTCTTACTCAGGTTAATAAATTTAATGACAATTATCGCTTATACAGATGGGAATCCATATATCAGAAATGGTTTTACTGTGGAGGGGTTGTTGTCCCCAATGATAATTATGTAACTTATGATATCAATAGAAATGGCGTTTACTGCATGATGCGAAATGAAGATAGAACTGCTCCCTCAATTGAGGCTAATGTAGCTGATCAGGAGTTTACGCGAGGCGGTTATATTTCAAGCGATGGGATTATCAGCTTCTCTTTCTATGACAGTAACGGGATTGATGTTGTGGATAGTTTCCCCAGAATATATTTAAATGGAGAGATGATAAGCTCTGATTTTATAACATCTACAATCAATAATGATAATATTCATAGCGTTCCAATGAATTATCAGCTAAATCTTGAAGTTGGGAATTACAGCTTAAAAGCAGAATGTTCTGATGTAAACGGAAATTATCAATCGCTAATAATTAATTTTAAAGTTAATGATGAGTTTGATATTCTTAACCTTGCAAATTATCCTAACCCAGTGGTTGCTCAAGCAATTGAACCTGTTAATGACGGAAGAACAAGATTCACATATATTTTAACAGCCCCGGCAGATGAGATAACAATGAAAGTTTATACAGTTTCAGGACGATTAGTAAAAACTTTTAAAGATCTACCAAAGGGTGTTGGGTATCATGAGTATCCTCGTACTGTACATGCTTGGGATTGCAGGGATAACGAAGGATTCTATTTAGCAAATGGTGTCTATTTTTACAAAGTGATTGCAAAGAGCAATGGGAAGAAAATTGAGAAAATACAGAAGATGGCGATACTGAGGTAAAAAAATGAAAAAAAAGATAGTAATAGCAGTATTCCTATTTGTTTTTCTGTCATTGTTTGCAGGAAGATATGCCGGTGATTTTATGGAAATTGGAAGTGGAGTTAGGTCATTAAGTATGGGTGGAGCTTATGCTTCTATAGCTGATGACGGCTCAGCAATATATTGGAATCCAGCCGGTATTGCTCAGATTAGAGATTTGGAAGTATCGCTTATGCATGCTGATTTATATGACGGACTGGCAAGTTATGATAGTTTTACTTATTGCCAACCCTTACCGAATAATGTTTCTATAGGTATAGGTTGGACAAGACTTACAATTGATGGAATACCAGAATTTAGCGAGACGCATCTTGTTGGTACTAATGTTGATATTCGCTCAGCAGACCCAGATTTACACTTAACAGGCATTCCTGATAGTGAATTCAAAAGCTTTGATGACTTGTTTCAATTTTCATTTGCTAAACAACTGAATTACGAAGCAGATTTAGGATGGGGTTTCTTCAAAGTGCCATTTCAAGTCAACATGGGAGGGAATGTAAAATTTATTAGAAGAACTCTTCAAGACAATTATGGAACAGGTTCTGGATTTGATATCGGATTGTTGATAAAATCGGATCTCTCTGTGTTGATGGATAGAGAATGGTTAGGGAAAATTGGCTTTGGAGTAAATTTACAAAATGTTTCAGGAACTGATATTACTTGGGATACATCCTCAAATCATAAAGATGAGGTTTTGTATAATACGAAAATGGGGATCAATATTGAGCAACCCATACCTAAATGGAAATCTTCGCTTATAATAGCATATGATAAAGACTACTTATACGATAAGCCATACCATTTAGGTTTGGAATTAGATTACAATAAATATATACAAGTTCGAGGTGGTTACACAGCTAATAATGTTACGACAGGGATGAGTATTAAAGTGTATTCTTTCTATATAGATTATGGGTTTATTACAAATAGTATTGGCAACACAAATAGACTTGGATTAAGATTCATTTTTTAGGAGATATTATGAAGCAGTTACTAGTTTACATAATGGCATTGGTTGTGTTAATAGGATGTGCCGGGTCGGATGAGAATGGTAAAGATAAGATACCTCCTTCAAAGCCTTTGCTTTAT
>JAFGVF010000399.1 GCA_016938155.1 Candidatus Cloacimonadota bacterium | reverse complement strand
CAATGGAAGTTTTCCCTGAACCGGTGTGTCCAACTAAGGCAATTTTTTCACCTTCATTTATCTTGAACGAGACATCTTTGAGTACCCACTCATCTTTATTATAGGCAAGCCAAAGGTTTTTAAACTCAATACTACCCTTTAACTTCCTGCCTGTAAATTTATCTTGTCTGTAATCATCCTGCTTCTCATCTATCAGTCCGAATATTCTCTCTGCTCCCGATAGGGCAGCCTGCAAGATATCGAATTTCTCACTAAATTGATTGATAGGCTGGAACAACTTTCCCACATACTCCGTAAATGCCATGAAAAGACCGATTGTGATAATATTATCAAGAATCTTCCCGCCACCATACCAGATCAGCAGTGCCACAGCTATAGGTGTGCAAATATGTATAAGTGGATTAAAGAAAGCATTCAGAGTAAGTTGCGACAGTGATGTTTTAAAAAAACTGTCGTTTTCTTTCTGAAATTCATCCCGCTTAGGTTTATACTGACTGAAAATCTGGATAATTTTAGCTCCGGACATATGTTCGGCAAGAGTTGCATTTAGAATTGCCAGTTTTCTTCTAACTTCACGATAAATCGGGCGTATTTTCTTTTTATAAATTGCAATTAATATGAGTATTATGGGGATTAAACTGAATGAAACAAGAGATAGCTGCACATTCAAATTCAACATTAAGATCATGATTGCAATAACTTTAAGAACATCTTGAAGAATAGTGATCGCTCCGGTTGCCAACATTTCATCCAGAGTTCTTATATCGCTTGTAACTCTTGTAACAAGTCGTCCAACCGGATTGTGGTCAAAAAAGGAAACCGGCATCCTCTGTAAGTGACCGAACAAATCTCTTCTCAGGTCATTCATGGCATATTGAGAGGCATAGGTTGTCATATAGGTTTGCAAGAAGTTGAAGAGGAATTGAAGGAGAATGAAACACAGATATAATAGTCCGTAAAAGGTTAATTTCTTAGTATCCCTTTCTCTTAACTTCAGCCAGTCGCTCTTCTCAAATTTCTTGGATAAACTCTCTGAAAAGGCAATTTCCTTATCCGAGAGAATAATCAGCTGATTCTCTTGAGGAGAGTATTTCTCTATCAAATCTATATGAAACGGTGTATTGTCACCAAAATAGTACTTTTCTTCAGATAACTGACCTGATTCCGTATAATGTAACAGCTCTTTACGATCTATTTTCTTCCTGTTTTTTGTAGGGATAACGGCATAATCGTTGCCTTGATGGCTATAAAAATGGAATTTAAGCTTACTATATTTATCTGCAAAGCTCTGATAATCAGCATTATCTTTGAAAACAAGAATTGACCTGTTGGAGACGATGTGGTCATCCATTGCGGTTTTTGTGATTAAGGGCAGATAGATTTCGATAAATGCCAGCATAAGCATCACTATGAATGCAAGCACAAGAATATGCATATAGGGTTTTACATAGTTAAAAAGCCTTCCGTATAGCTTTCTATCGTATATCTTACCTTGAACCTCATCCATATTCATCTCGAAACCGTGACCACCTCTGCCTCCGCCACGGCCACCACCACCACCGCCCATACCGCTACCTCTCATCGTTACCTCCACCGAGTTTCTCTTCAAGTTTCTGTTTCTCTTTTAACTCCCAGTAGAGCCCCTTCTTACTTAATAACTCATGATGTGTTCCGACTTCAGCTATCTTTTTCTCGTTGATTACGATTATTTTCTCGGCATGCTGAATTGAGGAGATTCTGTGTGCGATAATAATTGTTGTCTTATTCTTCCTGATTCTTACTAAATGGTCAATTATGGAACGCTCAGTTTTAGTATCGACTGCTGATAAAGCATCATCAAGAATCAGGATATTAGGTTCACCAAGAAGTGCCCGTGCAATAGCAACTCGTTGCTTCTGTCCACCTGATAATGTTACGCCTCTTTCACCAACAATTGTATCATAACCAAGTTCGAACCCCAGGATATCTTCATGCACTTGAGCAAGAGTAGCAACCTCAATGATTTCCTCTTTAGTTGCCCCGGGATGAGCAAGAGCGATATTATTTGCAATAGTATCAGAGAAGAGGAATATTTCCTGTGGGACCATCAACATATCCCTATGCAGCACATCTATCGGTATTTTATATATCTCATGTGAGTCAAAATAGATTGAATTTTCCTGCGGGTTATAAATCCTTGCTAAAAGGTCTATTATAGTTGTCTTTCCGCAGCCTGTTGGTCCCACAATCGCCAGGGTTTCTCCCGGATTAATGGTGAAACTGATATCTTCTAAAACATTGGGTAGTTCATCAGGTTTATAAGAAAAAGCTAAATTCTTTACTTCAATTCTACCTTCAAGGCTTTGGATACTCTTATCTGCTTTGTCATCATTGATTTCGGGATTGGTTTCAAATATCTTGTTTAAACGAATTAGAGAAGCTGTACCCCTTTGATACATGTTAATGATGAATCCGGTTGCAATCATAGGCCATACAAGCATACCCAGATAGGAATAGAACGCAATGAATTCACCTATAGTAATATCTCCACTGATGGCAGCTCTACCTCCAAATACCAGAGTAATGATCATACTCAGACTAACGACTACCGTCATTAAAGGATTAAATACACCCTGAAGTTTTGCCATGCGGATATTCTTTCTTACAAAGTCGAGAGAGAACTTACTCATCTTATTCAGTTCACTCTCTTCCTGAGCAAATGCCTTCACAACGCGTACTCCGCTAATACTCTCCTGAATCATACCGCTCAAATCTGAGAATGAGCCTTGAACTTGCCCGAAATACTTGTGGACTCTTTTCCCGAAAAAGAGGATTATAAATGTCAGGATAGGCATGGGAATGATTGCCAGTAAAGTTAATCGGGAGTTTATATTCATCATGAATCCTAAAGAGGCAAGAAACATTAGGATTATATCGGAAGCTGCAATTACTCCAAACCCGAAAAGCATTCTCACAGCATTCAAGTCATTAGTGGCATGTGCCATTAAATCACCGATTTTGTTATAGTTATAAAAGTTTTGCGATAGAGTCAGGAGATGATTATAAAAGTCCTGTCGCAGGGCTTTCTCTATGAAAAAGGAGTTACCGATTATCAAATATCTCCAGAGAAAACGCATTACAACTATTCCAAGTGTTAACAGAAAAATATAAAACGCAATATGCCCGAGTCCGCTTTTATCTATTGTGCCACTCTGAATTCCATCGATTGCTTTTTGAGTAAACTTCGGGATTACTAATTGGATTGTATCAACAAGAATTAAAGTACCTATACCAAGGAGAATCTTAGGCCAAGTCCTCTTCAAAAGAGGAATTACGCGTGCAAATTTATTCTTTGTCGTTGTTTTTTTCATTATTCATAAACGAAATTTCAGTGATAGCTTTTTGTCAATGCAAATATCTATTTTTATCACTTTTAAAGTGCAAAAACATTCCATATTTCACTATGCTAAAGCGGTACCTTCTTTTTTTATCAAAATTGAGAACAATTGCGTTACAAATACGGTGATACCTGCTTTGCAGAAGTCCTATTTAAAATACGAGGGCAAGCGGGGATGCGTGGGCTATACTTCCAGACTGTTTCTCCCTACAATGTCAATGCAACTATCAAGTAACAATCAATCACTAAGAGTAACCTTCTTTATCAGGAAAAATGCTTTATCAGGCAGAATATCCGTAATGAACTGATTGGTTTCGCTATAGCCTAAAAACAGAAATGGAGCATCGGGCTGTATATTGTAATATATTAGGTAGTAATCGGCATCCGTAGCTGCTATCCAATTAAGAGTTACTACCGTTCCATCAACTGTAATCGCAGGATCAGAAACACTGATTGTTGAATTAGTTGTGATTACGATATAAGCTTCTTTCAGCAAAGTATCGTACCAACTGCCTTTGTCAATTCTCAGCAGAACATCAAAACTACCTGACATGGTGGCATCAAAAGTGCCAATATCTCCAAAATCATCCCAGTTTCCATCATTATCAAAATCCCAGCGAATCTGGTCCGGTGAGCCTCCGGAAAGATTAGCAAACTGAATGCTTAAAGGGGCATCCCCCTGAGTGAATTGAGCTTCAAAAGCAATTGGATGGTGATAATAGAGGGCACCCATATCAGGGAGAGTGTTATCCGGATCAAGGGAAATGTATTCAAATCCTGTATCTATACAAGGAGATGAGCTTTGAAGAGAATAGTCATAAGTAGTTACATCTGCAAAAAGAGGGTCAGAATCCATATTTCCAATCCCTAAATATCCACCTTCCACATTTGAATAATCAATCGTAAGAACAGAACCGGTTGAGACAATGCTTCCGTTTAATCCTCTGAGAATGCTGTTCCTAATGGACAAAGTGGAGTTTACAACAGAGATGTCTGCTAAATCGTTACCTGCATAGGTGAGATTATCAATCACCATGTTACAACCTTCCAGATACAGCCCCTCTGTAGCCGAGGACTCGGAGTCGTAGCCAATGATGGTGTTGCTTATGGATGGCACACCGTAATAGCTGTGAATACCGCTTTGGGGAGCATTCAGAATGGTGCAATGGTCGATATTGAGTACTACAGTTGAATCAACCCATACTCCTGTTGTGGCATTCTTGATGTTACAATAGGAAAGAGAGTGCTGAGTAGAGTTTAAATCACGATAGAATGTAATATCCACCCAGGCACTTTCAGTTGTAGAATCAGGGTCGTAAGCGGTGAACTCGATAGGATTTTCCGCAGTCCCTTCAGCTCTTAGAAGTCCGTTTTCATAAACCAGGATACCTGCATCTTCATTAATCCTCAGTTCCACACCGGGCTCAATAGTGAGAGAGTTTCGTACCAGCAGGTATTTGTAAATGTAATAGGGATTGTTTACGGGTGACCAAACTTCCTCGGTAATAACACTTAACTCACGAATATTGGAAAGCATATCAATTTGGCGGATAAGTGTTCCTGAGACCCCTGTCATGTCGGAAATATCGATGTTGTAAGGATAACCTTCCGGTATATCAGAAGCCAAAGTTAAAATAATGTCATTACCGGAAACAGAAATATTAGACACAGAAATGGTTGAAGTAATTGCATCTCTTTCATAAATAGTATAACTTGCCGTAAATGCAGTGGCATCAGGTGTAAAGTCGCTTAGATGGAGGGTAATCTCATTTGAAAGCGTCTGCTCTGCCGTTAATGTGGCTACATCTTTGTGCAACGAAACGGTCGGATCTCCCAAAAGAGTGAGTTCCATGTAAACCTGCCGTAATGAACCGGTTGTACCCACCATTGCAACAATATCTTCTTTTGAGTCGGCATTGGCTCTGCCAATCTCTTCAATACCCTCATTCTGAATCGCATCTAAGAATTCACGATTGTAGAATTGGCTCGCACCTTGATTTAGGAAAGTACTATAGAAACCATAATGAGTATTGCCGATATAAGCAAAAGCACCATTTTCATCTTTAAGGAAAACTTCACCGATACAGTTTGAACCATAAAACTTGGCAGTATGACAAGCTTGAGAGTATATAAAGCAATACTCAGTGTTTGTTAAGAGGGTATCAACATCTCCTGCATAATAGCTGAATACTTCGGAATAAGTTCCGTGTCCGATATGGGAGATGAAATTAACTCCTGAATTTATAAGATTGGTGATGTTCGGTTTATTGAATGTCCCTGCTCGAGCATAGAGTTTTGTTTGATAGAATTCTGGTACAAAATTGGAAATCTCATCCATATAATCGTCACCATAAATACCACTACCCAGATACTCTCCGATAAATCCGGATTGTTTAAGATACTGGGCATCTATCAGACTGTTTTCATAATCAATGGTTTTATTAATCCAGTTTTGAAGATTTGTTGCAGTATCACAGGCAGCTCTTCCGACATAAATTTCCTGGAAATAATCAGCTTCATCCCCAGCTGAACCGGAGGCATTAGCATCAATTGTTGCATCTCCTTCACCAAAGATATTATCAGCATCATTATCCCAATCTCCATCGAGAGCAGCGTAATAATTATCGCTGGGTATATTGTTTTGCCACCATCTGCCACTGTAATATGCATCAACTCTAACTAATCTGGCAGGAACTTGTCCACTGTCTCCGCCTAAAATAACATATTCGAGAGGTGTTGGAGTATTTGCCCATGTTGTGTAAGCATCGATTAAGAAACTCCTGATCTTTTCGGCAGTATCTCTACCGGTATAATTGGCGTTGATAGTGGTTGTAGAATAAGCATTTATGGAGATACCCAAGCCTGTTTTATGGGTGATAAAAGAGCTCCACTCAGGTAGCAAAGTATTGTTGGTAATGATTACACAGCTGTATGGTTCGGATTCTGAAACTAAAGAAGGTCGTCCATCCCTTTGGCTTTGCTGATGGTTATAATATGAAGAAACAACCTCAGGATTGACAGGTGAAATATCCGACATTACTTTCTCAAGCATCATGTTATTGAGAAGCATTTTAGATTGTTCTTCAGCGATAGCATCATTCATTTTGAAAGAGATACTGAAGTGGGCATCATTGTATTGAATGACTTCCCCTGAGATAGGATTATAACGGAAAGGATAAACAATAAGAGAAATAAAATCCATACCATTTTTGCGAAAACTTCCATTAACATAGTATGGTTTTTCAGGATAAAAACGATCTGAATTGTAAACATCTTCATTTCGGAGTGTCGTGAATATACCATCAGTGAGGGTAGCGTTTGGAAGTATCGGTGGGATTTCGAAATCAATTTCAAATGTTTTGTTGTTTGATGTGAAAGCAATATCCTCTACTTTTGAGCCGTATGGCAGTGCAATTATTCTACTCTCAAAGGGAATTGCAGGAACTCCGGGAGAATCGGGATAACGATACTCTTCACGAAGGTTGTACAAATAGCTGTATTGATATGAATCAAGATTAAAATCCAATTCCAAAGATTGCAAAAGGGCTGTAGTAATAAAAATGATAAGCAACACAATTTTCTTCATAAATCCATCCTTTATAAACGAAAAGATAAGCGATGGATATATAAAGTCAAGTTAATTGATGTCAGGAAAGGAAAATCCTTGCCACCGGGGATGATGGCAAGGATATTAGGAAAGAATAACAGTTGGGTAAACTGCTACAAGGAGGGAAGCGGGTATTTGGGGTAAAAGTTGCGAGGTTTTAACCCTAAAAATATTTTTTGAAACTTATAAAACTTACCGAAAAGCGAATAGTCTCACCTATTTCCGGATATAGATGAGATACTCGTAAAAAAACGAAAATATCTCCCGTTTTGTTTGCCCGACGGGATAGCCGGTACACTTTTTAACACCTATAGCACATTCAGATGGGACCTTACGATCCCTTTATACCTGTTCGTAAAAATCTAATTAAGTGTGGGCAAAAAGAGCCCTTTTACATATCTCACTGATATGTATGCAATCAGGCAATGATGCCGATTGATTTAAAAACCACTTAGCCTGAGAAAACTACAGAAGTACGAGCGTGCAACTATCTGAGATAGAAGACGGGAAAAAATCTATTTCGTCGGCGTACAATTTTTCGTCCTTGATAATAAGCAGTTGTTTTTCCTGCTTGCTCCCATTATCAAGTTCGGTCCAGAAATCGGTTCTGTTTAATTCTGTGTTTCTCATTTTTCACATCCTTTCACTTAAAATCTTGGTTACGAATCAGGTCAAATAAGTGTTTGTGCTATTAAGGATTATTAATATCAGTTATTTTATAATCCGATATACTACTCCATCAACTTCTACAAGTATAATGTTACCATCCATATTTTCATCTGATAGGATAGCTACGATTACATAACCTGTTCCATTTAAAATATCAGAACTGATTATAGGTGTTGTAGATAATTCAACTGCTTTACCACTAGCTGTAGTAAATGTTTGACAAAAAACTCCACTCACTAATACTACGATCATTAGGAAAGAAAGAACTAACTTTTTCATTTTTACCTCGCTTTTCGAATAAGTTTCACTAAATAAGACTGCAAATTATGAAAACGGGGACGCAAAGTAATGGATAATTTTGATTTTACTGTTGTACAAAACATATCTTTTCGCTTAGCCTACAATAAGTTAGGCAGAAAAGAGGACGCAGAGGATATTGCCCAGATTGTCCTCATGAAACTCTATTTGAACATAGAGAAGGTGAAGCCTGAGGCTGTCAAGTCCTGGGTTATCCAAGTAACAAAAAACGAGATTGCTGATTTCTGTAAAAAGAATAAAATCACCTTCAGCGATCAGGATGTTGAGACAATTCCCGACACATACTTACCTGAAACCCATTATAGTGAACAGAAGAAAGATCCTGTGCTCGAAGAAATTATTAATGATTTACCGGAAGATCAGAAAAGACTTATCAATATCTATTTTTCCTCCGGTGAAAAGATTCGAACCATTGCTGAGAGAGAAAATATTGGTTATGATAAACTTAAGAAACTGCTCTATAGAGTAAAAAAGGATATATATGCAGAATATAATATCCGTATCGGCTTTACGGGTACGAAGGAGATTGTTGGAGCAAGACTTAATGAGAATATTCAGCGATTTATAAAAAAGTTTAAAACATGTATAGAAGAGAATAATCTTGAGAAAATGCGAATCTATTTCGGTAAAAAAATTTCTCTTGAAGAGATTCCTGAAATACACATCGAGCGGATACATGATTATACCATTTCTTTACTATCTAAAAATAATTACAGATTAACTTTGATTTTCTTTGAAAATGAGAAGAAAATCCCCAGTTTCCTACTTTTAGATTTTGAGATTAAAGCTAATGGTAATATCAAGGTTACGGAGTTGCCATCCGTTCCCAGCAAAGTTATTGCTTTTATGCCGGAGAAAATGCCTGAGAATGTATTTGATATGATTAGGAAGAAAGAGAAGGGGCAGACAATTCTCACCGAGGAACAAATCCAAGATATTCAAAAAAACTATGGAACCTCTATCGCTCCTACTGCAGCCTCAGAATTAAAGAAGAACAACAAAGAGGACGATGAATAGCTTTGATTTCATCACTATCCAGAATATTTCATACAATCTTGCCTACAATAAGTTAGGCAGAAAAGAGGATGCAGAGGATATTGCCCAGATTGTCCTTATGAAACTCTATTTGAACATAGAGAAGGTGAAACCCGAGGCTGTCAAGGCATGGGTTATCAAAGTCACTCAAAACGAAATTGCCGATTTCTGCAAAAACAATAAAATCTCCTATAGCGAGCAGGATGTTGAAACAATTCCTGACACATATCTTCCAGAAACACATATTGTTGAGCAAAAAAAGGACCCTGTTCTGGAT
>JAFGVF010000398.1 GCA_016938155.1 Candidatus Cloacimonadota bacterium | reverse complement strand
TCAGAACTCACGATTATCAAAGATGGAATGGAGATAAACGGTAAGAGCATTATGGGTGTTATGATGTTGGCTGCTGAGTACAAATCACGAATCATTTTACAGGCAGATGGGGTGGATGAAGAGTTTTTGATTAATGATTTGTTGGAGTTGTTTGAAACTAAGTTCGGAGAGGAGTAATGACTGAACTTAAGGGTATCCCGATTTCGGGTGGAGTATGTCGAGGAAAAGCTGTTGTTATACCTCTTAAGCAGAAATCAATACATAGAAGAAGCATCAATCCCGAAGAAGTTACGGGTGAGATAAAACGCTTCCAGGATACTATTGAGAACCTGATTCAGGAAACGGAGACTACTCTTTCAGATTTAAACCTCAAATCTGAAGAGAAAGAAATACTTAATTCACACATAATGATTATCCAGGACCCTGAGTTATTCAAAGCTATTGAAAAAGCCCTTAATACAGAGCTTGTCTCTATTGAAGCAGCCATAGAAACCCATTTTCAGAAGATGACGGATTATTTCATGGGTCTTGGTAACGAAATGTTTGCTCAAAGAGCATACGATTATGAGGACATTGGTCAGAGGCTTTTAGCACACCTTTCCGGAGACACTGAATCCATATTCGATTCTGTTGGAGCTGATTCGATTCCTGTTCTTGTAAATGTGAATCCATCTGCGGTAATAAAATTTTTTAATAATGGAGTCAGGGGATTCTGTTCAATGCATGGAAGTCATACATCCCACAGCTCAATCCTTGCTAAATCTATGGGACTATCCTACATAACCGGTCTGCCCTCGCTAATTGATTCTGTCCACACTGGAGATGATGTCATCATTGACGGTAATAATGGGATTTTGTATATCCAACCCGATTCAGAAACGATCACACATTTTGAAAAGATAATCGCTCTTGAAGCAGGTAAGCAGTTAAGATTGCAGAAGATTTTAAATAAAAAGGCAATAACCCTCGATAATCAGCAGATTTCTCTTTCTGTAAATTTGGAGTTACCTGAGGAGTTGGATTTTATTCACTCAATCAATGCTCAGGCAATCGGCCTTTTCAGAACGGAATTTCTTTATCTTGAGAATGAAACTCTGCCAACAGAGGACATGCAGTTTGAGATTTACAAAGCAGTTTTGGAAGGAATGGGAGATAAACCTGTAACGATCCGAACAATGGATTTAGGTGGAGATAAGCTTGCCGGTTTTCAAAAAGTTCTAGAGAATAACCCTTATCTTGGATGCAGAGGTATTAGATTATCTCTCAAACATCCACACCTGTTTAAAACACAAATCAGGGCATTACTCCGAGCAGGGGAATATGGGCATCTGAAAGTAATGTTTCCAATGATAAACGATACAGATGATTATCTTAAAGCAATGGTGATTGTTGAGGAATGTAAGAGAGAGCTTACTGAGAAAGGTATTGTTTTTTCTCATAAGATTGAATTCGGGGCTATGATTGAAGTACCTTCTGCAGCGATTACATCTGAGTCTTTAGCGGAACACTGTGATTTCTTTAGTATCGGCACAAATGATTTAACCCAATATACCTTAGCAGTTGATAGAAACAACGAAGAAATATCTCCTTTGTTTATACCTCATCATCCGGCGGTTCTCAGATTAATGTATATGACTTTACAGAGCGGTATGAAGCGAGGTATTCCTGTAAGTATATGCGGAGATATTGCCTCTAATCTTAACTATCTTCCTCTCCTTTTGAAGCTTGGTTTCAGGGATTTAAGTGTAAGCCCAAGGATATTGACAGAGATCAAAGAGAGGATACTAAACATAGATTTAAGTAAATTGAAAGAGTTTAATCCTCATAAAATGAGTTTAGAAGATATTGAGACCTATATAAAAACTACGGAGTAAAAAATGAAGCTGAACTTTTCATTTCAGAATTTGCTATCTGTCCCTGATGCAGATACCGGTATTTCACTTAGAGACTTTGAGAATGCATTACCAGAAGCTGAAAAAGCCTACAAGAAGTTTCTGCAGGAAGTAGCTTCTAATGAATTGGGTTTTTACTATCTCCCTGATTTCGACACTAAAAAAATAACGAATTTCGTGAATGAAGCTTCGAAGGAATATGATACAATGGTTGTGCTTGGCATCGGGGGGTCTGCTCTCGGCAGCCGTGCAGTTTATGATGCTCTTAAAACAACAAAGTCTCTAATAAATAAGATTCTCGTCTGCGATAATGTTGATCCAATACAGCTTTATGAAATTCTTGAGCAGATTGAATTGAAGAGAACTCTTTTCAATGTGATAACTAAGTCCGGGGGAACAGCGGAGACAATGTCTCAGTTCCTGATAATCCATAAGATTCTAAGAGATGCTTATCAGGCTGATTATCGTAAGCACTTAATTATTACAACTGATGCGGAGAAAGGCTTCATGCGGAGAGTTACCGAGTGGGAAAACCTGCCTTCATTTACGGTTCCTGATAATGTAGGGGGTCGCTTTTCCGTACTTACTGATGTTAGTCTGGTACCACTTGCTTTTGCCGGAGTAAATATAAACGGTTTATTGAAAGGTGCAGGAGCTATGAGGGAAAGATGCAATACAACGGATTTCATGAAGAATCCAGCTATGATGCTTGCTTTGTCCCATGTTTTACTGTTTAGAAAAGGATACAATATTTCTGTAATGATGCCTTATTCCAATACTCTGGTTAACCTTGCAGATTGGTATCGTCAACTTTGGGGAGAAAGTCTCGGGAAGAAACTTGATAATGACGGTAAGGTTATCCGTACGGGTCAGACACCTGCCAAGAGTCTCGGAACTACTGACCAGCATTCTCAGGTGCAGCTCTATGTTGAAGGTCCGCATGATAAGATTGTCACTTTCCTAAGAGTTGAAGAGTTTAAGTATGACTACACAATTCCCAATGTCTATCCTGATGAGCTATCAACCAATTTCCTTGCTGACTGCAAGCTCAGCGAGTTACTTAATACCGAACAATTGGCAACAGAAATTGCTCTCACAGACGCTGGTTGTCCTAACTGCACGATAACTTTTCCTGCTTTGGATGAATATCACCTGGGTGAGTTTATTTATCTATTTGAAATGGCTACAGTTTTGGCCGGGTATCTGCTGAATATTGACCCTCTGAATCAACCTGGTGTTGAGGCAGGGAAGATTGCAACTTATGCTCTGATGGGTCATCCCAAATACACAGAACACCAGCAAAAAGTTAAAAAATATAAACAAGAGCGTAATGCTGAATATATAATTTAGGAGCTATCTAATGCATCTATTGGACGATACCGATCTTATCAAACGAATCGATACCAAGAATGTCTATGACCAGATTATTCATTACCCGCAATGCGTAATGAT